>DASUMO010000042.1:0-6062 GCA_036277695.1 Chitinophagaceae bacterium | reverse complement strand
ATAAAAATCCCCATCTTTGATCAAGTACACGAAACAACATTCATTACAGCGAGTACTGAAATAAAGTGTTTGAAAAATTCTGCCCTTCCTGAAACACCAGATCTTTCCCTCACCCCGGCAATTGTCACGGTGTTCCTTTTTTATAAAGATCTCGTTCAATTGGTCTTTTAATGCATTGATCCCTCCCTGGTCTGTAACCGATGATTGTGTATAATACCGGGTATAACGAAGGGAATCCTCCCCGTAAGGATCTTTATAAAAACTAATGACCAGGCTATCGGTTTGATGCAGGCGGGGGTCAAGGTTAAACCCGCTTTGGGAACTTTCTTCCTTTATCGAAGTTTTTTCAGCTTTGTCTTTGCATGCCGACAGAAAGACCAGCATTGCCAACATCCATCCCAGGGCCTGTATCTTTTTTATCATTTACCAGGTATTAAAAAGCCGCTTAACAAGTAAGCGGCTGTGAAAATAGTTGAACCCCTGTATTAATATACGTTGGTTTGGGGTGTAAAGCTGGTCCATCCCTGCAGCCAATTGGTAGTTCCCACCGCGCCTGCATAAGTGGTGACAGTAAAACCGGGAAGCTGGTAAAAGCTTGCGGCATTTGCTGCAGTAGCAGGGCTGCCGGCTTTGGGTGCGAAATTAGGCGCAGCAAGGTTGAATGGGTTTTCGAGCATGATATCGGCAGAAGTCGCATAGGTTTTGCAGCTATCAGCTGTTTCAGCCATTGCTTTAACTGTCGCAGCGTTGATAAGCGACGTGCTTGACACCTTGTAGGGTTCTGCTACCGCATGCACCAGGTTATGCCTGAATTTGGAACGGCCGTCAAGATAGGCCTGTGCTGTGGAATCGCTTTCAAACTGGAAACCGGCTTTCTGATAACCCATCAGGATGGAATTACGTAATACAAACTGCGTGGAACGGCGCCAGCGGGTATTGAAATTATGATTGCTCAACGTTCCTGCAGCCCCATTAGGTCCAACAAAGGTGAAATTGCTCAATTGGGGACGTGTCCGGGGTGAAGCCACGGTGCCTGTGCCGTCATTATCACACTCGATCCCATTACCGGCATCACCACCATCCACAAACAGGGGATCTCTTAGTGAAATTCCAAACTGCAAACGTCCTGTAAAGCCAAAATCAAAATCAAAATCGTCATCAGCTGTTGCGAAAGCGATGAGGTTCTTTGCATTTACCGTACCACCAAAGAATTCATACGCATCATCATTGCCGTAAGAAACCTGGATATTTTCCAGCTTTGTTCCGCTTCCTACACCACCAAGCGTAAGTCCATTAATCTCAGAATTAGGATCGGCCGCAATACCAGCAAACTCGATCCTGACATAGGTCAGCGAACCACTGTTATCGGCTGCCACACTACCGCCATATTCCGAATTGATACCTCCTTCAATAATGGGAGTGGTGCTACGGTTGGTAGGTGCGTTGCCAAGCAGTACTATACCACCCCAGTCGCCAGGTTTACGGCTGCCTGGTGCTTTACCCGAAGTAAAGACGATCGGTTCGTTGGCAGTGCCTTCAGCAAAGAGGCGGGAATTGCGCTCGATGATCAATGCGCCTTTCTGGATAGTATCACTCACAATAACGCTTCCCGCCGCAATCGTCAGCACGGCACGATTATTCACGAACACATATCCTTTAAGGGTATATTTTCCTTTGGGTAGCGAAACATTCTCGTCAATTACACCGGTAATAATCTTACTGCAGGTAATGATCTGCTCCTTGGTACCGGTACAGCCCCCGGCGCCCGTACCACCATTATTTACTGTGGAATCATCGATATCAACTTTTACGCAGGCCGTAAAGGCTGTAATAATTACAGATAGTGCAAGGATTAACTTTTTCATTTTTATTTTTCTTTGTTTGGTATGTAGTCAGTTTGCGCAGTTATTTCAGGTCGAGGTTATAGGTAAACCCAAGAGTAATTGTTGTTCCGGGTTTATAGGAGCTGAATATTTTATCTACTGAACTTTTGTATACTTTATTATCATCCCTGTTTTCATAGCTCACATAAGGCTGGCCCAGGATATCACTTACCGTTATCTTCAGTTCACCTTTATTTTCCAGGATCTTCTGGCTTAGCTGAAAATCTACCAGGTCGCGTGGCTTTTCATAGATATCACCAAAGTCATTATTTCCAACAAGAGCCAGGCGCTGGCCGATCCTGTTATAAAGCAGGGACATGTTTAATCCTTTGGCGCCATCATATTGGAAACCCGCATTGACCAGGTAAGGTGATTGACCTTGCAGGGGGCGCTCGGTAGAGGGCAACTTGTTACCCGATGCGTCTACATTCCCCAGGCTTACTTCAGATAAGATCACTGATACATTCCCGTTGAAATAGAGCTTTTTTAACCAGTTCGCATTGTCAGAAAGGAAAGAAAGGTTTTTGCGAAACTCTGCTTCTATTCCAAACAATTCTGCTTTCTCAGCATTCTGGAACTGGTATTGGCGACGGGTAGCGACACTGGCGCTGTTCAAACGCAATTCGATAGGATCAGTAAAATCTTTGTAGAAAACTCCTAATGACAATAATTCACCAGCTTTTGGATACAATTCGTAACGGATATCTCCATTGAGTATGCTGCTGCGTTTTAAGTCCGGTGACCCGGCTGTAGAAGCGATTTGTTCAAAATCAAAAAAGGTAAAAGGTGCGATTTCCCTGAACTCCGGGCGGGCTACTGTTCTCGAAGCAGCAATCCGGAGATTCGTTTTGGTATCGGGGCTGATGGTCAGGTTAAACGAAGGCAATACATCTATTTTTTCTGTATCGATGACCTGGGCCTTATCTGTTCCGGACTTGTTCGATTTTAATACCTGCTCAAAGTTCTCCACGCGGGTTCCCCAAATCAACCGGACTTTATCACTGAATTTGTTATCAAACATTATATAGCCTGCCGAAAGTGCTGACACACCGAAATACTTGTCCTGAGGATTTTGTAAATCTGTACTTAACTGGAAACCGGTTTCATTAAAATTCTGGTTAAGGAAGATCTGGTCAAATGGCAGGTTTAGCAGGCTTTGATCGGTGGGCTCTTTATAACCCAATATGATTGCCCGGAATTGACGGATCCTGACGGTAGCGCTACCCCCGATCTTCAGGCTCTGGCTTTGTTTACCCAGGTTGAAGGGCAGGGAGGCGGAAGCATTATATCCAAAGGCATGGTCGGTAAGTTCACTAAAAAAACGATTGGTATTATTCCCCCTCAGGTTAATAGCGTAGGGGTTATTGGTACCAATACTTTTCCCATAGGTTTGAACTCTTAGATCCGGTTGCTCCTTGCTGTTGTAAGCATAATTTAGATTCCAGCTTAACTTGATGTTCTTCGTACTAACCTGGTGCGTTCCTTCCAGCTGGGAAGTCAACAGGCTCCGCTGATTTAAAACACTTGAGCGCAGGGAAATATCCTGGAGATTTTCGGTATTGATACCCGTGCGGCGATAATAATTATCGTCCAGCAATTGGTTAAAAATATTCTTGAAAGCGATCTTATGTTTCTTTTTGCTCCAGGCTATATTGGCAATCGCTCCCCAACTCACCGTGTATTTGTTTTGTTGATCGGTATAATCAAAAAATTGCTGGCCGCCAGCTCCTTTTTCAAATAATTCCTTGTTCGCCGTATATAATTGCTTAGCATTCCTGTAGGTAATTCCCAGTACGGAGCCCAGTGCACCGCCATTCCTGCCCCGGACTGCATTGGACCAGGTAAGATTGTATTGTTGAATCGGGCCTGCCGTGGATTGCGTTTCCCGGTATACATTGTCTGAAAAAGTGTGTGCGATGGCCAGTTGTTCATCCTGGGTAAGCCTATTGAATTCGAGGTATTTTTTCGGGTAGGCGGCAGGGAGGCCACGATTGGCAAAACCCAGCCAATCTGTGCTGCCGCGTTCGTTGCTGATAAAATCCTTGAAGGCGGATTGGGTATTGATTCCGAGGCTTGCTCCGAAACTAAGCTGGTTTTTGGTTGGGATATCCTTGGTTTGAATCTGCACCAGTCCCCCGGCAAATTCACCCGTCAGGTCAGGTGTAGCTGTCTTGTTTATAATGATATTGTCAATAAGATTGGAAGGAATCACATCAAAAGAAAAAGCTTTTTTATCCGGTTCACTGCTGGGGAGCTGGGCGCCGTTAATAAGGGCAGAGTTGTAGCGGTCGCTAAGGCCGCGGACGATTACAAACTTATTATCCTGGATAGAAGCACCACTTACCCTGCGCAACACTTCACCGGTATTCTTATCCGGGGTCCGGCGTATAAAATCCGCAGCCAGTCCACTGGACATGGCGGTATGATTTTTCTGAAAATTCAACAACGCCGTCGTGTTCTCCTGCCGGCGGGATGTGGCCCTGACCGTTACTCCTTCAATACTTTTTGCCGCCATTTCCAATACCACGTTCAATTCATTGTCAAGTCCCGGACCGACTTCAATATCATTGATCAGTTTGGGAGCGTAGCCGATGGCGGAAAATTCCAGTTCATATTTTTTACCAGGCAAAAGACTTAAGCTATACCTTCCTTCAACATCTGTGGTCGTACCTCCTGTTGCTCCTAAAATCCTTATGGAAGCACCGGCAACTGGTTCATTTTTAGTACTTACGATTTTTCCGCTCAATTTAACCTGGGCATGGATGACTGAAGCGAGGCCTGTAAGAAAAACCAGTAATAGTAGCCTTAATCTCATGGTAGGAATTTGCGGCAAAGGACGGCCTCGCAGGTTATCCCCATGTTACTGGCATGTTAACCAATTATGACTTCAATGTTACCACAGTGTTACCCGGCTTCAGAACCGGAACTGGATCCGGCAGTTGAGGATATTATCCTTTAAATCAGCTGTATAGCCTGTAAGTTGGGTCTGATTATTTTTTACAATATCGTAATAGAAGATAAGTTTGGTTTCAGGGTTAATATGGTAGACATAACCCAGGCCCAGCGTGGAGAATTTAATGTCCGCCTGGGTTAAGTTGGTATTTATTTTCCCGATCTCCCTTTCTTCCACTTTTGTATTGGGATCATACCAATCATATTTCACCAATAGCTGGTGATTTTTATTGATGATATTTTGTAAAAACAGCAAGAATGCACCATCAAAATGCCGAACATAGGTTGGCACAGGTATTCCATTTGAACTGGGCAGGGTTCCGGGATTGCTAGTCGATTGAGAAGTTCCAGGCTGGGTGCCAAACCAATACTCTGCCCTCCACTCGGACTCGCCCCAGCCATGATTAAGTTTTAGTTGGAAATCGGCTCCATAATAATGTCGGGGAGAAGACTTTCCCAGGTTGGTAACAGAAGAGTCAACCGTAAATATTTTATCACCAGCAGCATTCCACCCGGTTTCATATACATATTTGGTCCCGTTTTTCCAGCCACCATGTAAGAAAGACAAACCGCCACTTAGATCTATGTTTCCAAAGTTATATGGCTTAACAAATAATCTCGAAATAAGATCCTTATGACTGTCAAAATCAGTAGTACCCGAAAGGCCCTGGCCATTGAAAAATCCTATATCAAATTTTATATGGGATAGTTTATGGGTATTTTCCTGGGGTTCAAAAGAAACCATCAGGCCCAGGTCCCGCTCGGAGGGCATTAAAATTTGAGACATGCGGCCCCTTTCAGGTGTTTCCCGGAAGGCAGACGACAGATTAACTTCATACCCAAAAGGACGGGCGAATATTCCTGTGGTCAGGGAAAAAATATCTTTCCGGTTTTCGAATAATTTCAAAAACATGTCCCTTACTATAACCCCCCTTTCCGTTGCATCTATTTGAAAGGAGAAAAGCGCCTTGGGAAGCCTGGTTTTGGAGGGTAGTATATAGTCTATTTTTACCCGGGCTCTCCTTAACATAAAGCGGCTCCGGGAAAAGGTGGAAAAATTCCCCCCGCTATAGGAAGGCGCGCCGTCGGATTCGGCCACCTGAAACTGGGGTTGAATGTACCCGGAGATCCTCAAATTTTCAAAACGCTTGATCACGGGGCGTACTGTATCCTTAATAAAGTAAGAAGAATCGTAGTCTGATAAATAACGCTGGGCCTGCAGCAATT
>DASUMO010000041.1:0-3277 GCA_036277695.1 Chitinophagaceae bacterium | reverse complement strand
AACCTCCGCCTTTACCTTTTTTACTGTCCAGGATATCGGCTTTCTTCAGTTCGAGCAGGATGTTCTCCAGGAATTTTAACGGAATCTTTTTTCTTCGGGCAATCTCAGATATCAGCACCGGTCCCTGATTAAAACGTTCTGTCAGGTAACTCAGCGCCTTAAAGGCATATTGTGATTTTTTTGAAAGCATCGCTTATTTGAATAGCTCCAATTTATAACTTATCGCCGAATTCTTTCTTAACATAGCGGATACACCGCAATATTTTTCAAGCGAAAGCTCAATAGCCTTCCTGATCTTTTCTTCATTGGCAGGATCAGACCGAAGCCTGAAGGTTACCATGATGTCCTTGAAAATTTTGGGATTCTCGGCAGTTTGTTCAGTTTCTACCTCGATGACAAGGTCTGAAAATTCCACCCGCATTTTACCCAGGATGTCGACAAGATCTACCCCGGAGCATCCGGCCAGGCCCGATAATAACAATGCCTTGGGACCATGTCCCTTCAGTTTGTCTCCATCCACGCGGATCTTATTGCCGAGGTGATCGCTTTCGAATTGGTGTGCGTTGAGCCAGGTTGTCGTCGTCTTGATCATCTTGTAAACGATGTTTTTTATCGCTGGAAATATTGTCCAGCGTCCAGGTAATATTCCGCGCAAAGTTATGCTGTCTCACCGGACAATCCTTTTTGTCGCAGATTGGACATTGAAAGGGCATGCATCCATCAGAATGAACGAACAATTCAAGTGACTCCCCGAAATCATGGCGGACCAGGGCCGCGAGGGTATCGATTTCCCTGTGAGCTTCATGTACATTGAGATACCAGGGAACCGTTAAATGACAGTCCATATGAAGTTTGCTGCCATATTTGATGACCCGCAGATTGTGCAGGTCAATCCAGTTTTCCTGGCGGTGGCCATTCAGCAGTTTCACCAGACGGCTCAATAATTTCAGATCGGCCTCATCCATGATACCGGCAATTGAACTGCGGATGATTTTATAACCAGTAAACATGATAAAAATGCCGAACAGGATGGCAACTACGCTATCGATCCAGCGATACCCTGTAAGATAAAGGAGGAGCAGTCCGGCAATGATGCCAAAGGTTGTCCAGGTATCACTTTGCAGGTGTTTGCCACTGGCTACCAGGGCTGCGGAATTATTTTTCTTTCCTGTTCTCAGACAATAATAACCCATTCCGAAATTGATGATGGCCGTCGCTGCTACCAGTATCATCCCATAATCAATTTTATGAAGAGGCCCCGGGTTGACCAGGTCCTGGATAGCCTTATATAAAATGAGTATCCCGGCAATGCCTATCATTGTCCCCTCAACGGCTGCCGACAAAAATTCTGCTTTGCCATGACCATAGGGGTGATCCCGATCACCCGGTTTGGCAGCCACATATAGACTGTATAAACCGATAAATCCGGCTGCCACATTCACAATGCTCTCCAGGGCATCGGTTAATATTGCGACTGAATGCGTGGTGAAATAAGCAAAGAATTTGACTGCCAGTAACAGTACAGAAATACCCGCCACCCATTTTTGCACCAGGTAATTTTGTTTTTCTGATTGCTGGTTCATCGATTGAAAACTTACATGAAAGCCGTTTAAGCACATAGTTGAAAACTTCCCGCTTCAACCAGGTTGTCGAAATTAAAGGAAAACCCAGGCTTAATTTATGAGGCCTGCCTTGCCGCCCTGCGATCGCGGATGGCGCGGATCTTCTTACCCAGGCGGTAATAGGCTTCTTTATTGAACAATTGAGAATCCCTCATTGCTTTATAGGTGAGGAAAATCCCGATGGGCACCAGGATAAAGGTTGCCAGCCACATACCTGCAAAAGGACTCATTGAATTTTCTTTGGCAAATTTTTCGCCCATGGTGCTGGAAAAATAAAATACCATAAAGAATATGATCGCAAAGATCAGCGGGGTGCCCAAACCACCTTTCCTTATGATAGAGCCCAGGGGAGCGCCTACCAGGAATAATACGAGACAGGCCAGCGAAAGAGCGATCTTACGATGCCATTCGATTTTGTGTTTGCGTAATATCCTTTCTTTTTCCTTGAGATTGGCCGACACTGATTCCAGGCTCAGCTTTACAGACGTAACCTGGGACAATGCCTTTTGGGAAACATCCTGTCGGGCGGAATCCGGTAACCATTCGGAAAAAGTAGAGGCATTCTTCCTGGCTCCTGAATCGTTAATGGCCACATTCCCCCAGGCACTATCAATATGATGGGTAAAAAGCCATAGGGAAAAGATATTCTGTTGTAATTGCTGGCGGATACCACTGTTCTCCCTGGCCAGGGAATCAATGGCTTTATCCAGCTGACGCATGCTTAACACCCGTTCATTATTTTTATTTACACTGTCGTCTGTCCGGACAAACTGGAATGAGCTGAGGTCGAACTGTTTTTTATATTCTTTAAAACCCAGTCTCACATATTCTGTATTGGTTACATAAGCGCTGCCTGTCCGCTCTTCATAACGCCAGCCATCTTTGAGGTTGAATTCAAGAAATCGTTTATTATCCGATACCCGCATGACCCCGCTTTTGGCAATGATAAAATTATCCTGGACAGGGTTGGTTTGCTCATAAATAATAACATCGCGGATTACGGAATCATTCGCTTCTTTTTTACCGATTTTAATAGCAAAGCTTCCGATCTTATCATAAAACACGCCTTCCTTCAGGTCAAAAGCAGGTTTTGCGTAAACAATATCCGCCAGCAGGGTCCTGGATTTCAGGTTGGCGACCGGGATTATATAATTAGAAAATAAAAATGCGATACCGCAAATGAAAAGGGTAACAAAAAATAGCGGACGCATAAAACGCAAAAGGGAAATTCCCGAGGCTTTGATGGCTACCAGCTCAAAGCTTTCACCCAGGTTACCAAAAGTCATCAGCGAAGACAATAAAATTGCCAACGGCAGAGCCAGGGGAACCAAAACTGCCCCCTGGTACCAGATAAATTCCAGTATGACCCCGGCTCCCAGGCCTTTACCAACAAAATCATCAATATAGAGCCAGAAAAATTGCATCACCAGCACCAACAACGTAATAAAGAAGGTGGCGATAAAAGGGCCGATGAATGCCTTGATAATAAGTTTATCTAGCTTTTTGAACACTAACTTTAAGTATGAATCAGGCAAAAATAAGGCTTTCGCAAAAGGAGATGGAGCTCATTACCAATGCGGATTGGATTTTAACAAAGAATGGAATCATGCAGAAAACCTGGCAATTGCTGGAATCGGTACAATCGGATCAACAGA
>DASUMO010000040.1:0-2551 GCA_036277695.1 Chitinophagaceae bacterium | reverse complement strand
GACCGCGTAAAACCGGGAAAAAAGCAAAAAAACGGGATGACCTGTTAGCGGTTTTAAAAGAAGAAGTACCGCTAGACGGAGAGGAGAAGAATAAAAAGACCAAAGGCAAGGATGCGCAGACCGAAAGGGGTATTTCTACCGTATTCCGGATTATGGCAAATAACCATGCCAGCCTCAGCCAGATGGCCGATAGCAAGGCCAATATCATGATCTCAGTAAACTCAATTATTCTATCCGTTGTAATCTCTGTGTTGCTGCGGAAACTGGAGGAAGACAAACACCTGATTATTCCAACCATTTCCCTGATCCTCGTGTGTGTAACAACGATTGTATTTGCTGTGAAAGCCACCCGGCCCAATGTATCAGAGGGCACCTTTACTAAAGAAGATATTCAGAATAAACGTACCAACCTGCTTTTTTTTGGCAATTTCCATAATATGACCCTCCCTGATTATGACTGGGCCATGCGGGAAATGCTCGACAGCCGCGATTACCTCTACGGGAGTATGGTAAAGGATATTTATTTTTTAGGCGTGGTGCTCGCTAAAAAATACAGGTTGCTCCGCATCTCTTATAATGTATTCATGTATGGGCTGATACTCACCATACTTCTCTACGGGACCTTTATACTGTTAAATTTCATGCAGGGCACCACAACGGTAACAGAGGCTCCTGTCATTCAATAACGGTGAAAATTCATTTCGGTAAATGGGCGATCAGCTCAATTTCAAGCCGGGCATCCGCCATGAATAAACGCGGAATCTGAACCCAGGTAGCAGCGGGGAAATCGCCTTTGTAAAATGCTTTCCTTGTATCATTATATCTTTTCATTGCTTCCATATCGGTGGTATAGAGGTTTTCCTTCACCACGTTTTGAAAGCTGGCTCCGAAATGCTGCAGTGTTTTCTCCAGCGCTTCATACACACGACGGATCCCTTCGGGATTGACATCCCTGGCCACCGTGCCGGAAATATAAATCACATTATCAACCTTAATGGCCTGGGCATAACCGGAAGCCGTATCCTGGTCGCCGCGGCCCCAGTTGAATTTTTGCTTCTGGATACTTTTATCCTGGGCAGAAACGGTCAGCAGAAAAGCAAACTGGAAAATACAAAGGAACAAAATAAATTTTCTCATTGTTGAAAGTTTAACTGTAAGCTGCCAGCCCTGCCTGCCGGCAGGCAGGTGCGAGCTTTTTGGAATTTGGAATCTGGTTCCTGGGATTTAATTCATGCCACCCAGCATTTCTTCCAGTTTCATCACCAGTTCGGTTTTAGTGATGGGTATGCCCATGATCTTATTATATCCTTTGGCATCGATCATATAAATATCACGAATGATCTTGATCAGCTGCCCGTTATTGATCTCGGGTATTAAAACCGTTTCAAAGTTTTTGATCATATCGCCCAGGTTCCTGGGGAAAGGACGTACATAGCGAAGATGGGCATGGCTTACCGCATGACCCCGGTCCTGGATTTCCTTAACCGCCGATTTAATAGCGCCATAAGTAGAACCCCATCCTAATACAAGGATTTTTCCTTTTTCGGGGCCGCTGTCCAGTTTTTGCTCGGGTATATAGTCCGCTATTTTATCTATTTTTTCCTGCCGGATCTTTACCATCAGTTGATGGTTCTCTGGTTCATAATTGACATTGCCCGTGATATTTTGTTTTTCCAACCCACCGATCCGGTGTTCCAGTCCCGGTGATCCGGGAATAGCCCAGGGACGAACCAGTTTTTCATCCCGCATATAAGGTTGTAATTTCTCTTCCCCATGCCCCAGCTCTGTCTTGAATTTTACGGGTATGGGTGCCAGTTGGTCACTGGTAGGATAGCGCCAGGGTTCGGCACCATTGGCAATATATCCATCACTCAAAAAGATAACGGGAGTCATATGCTGCACCGCGATACGAACGGCCTCATAAACTGCCTCAAAACAATCTCCGGGAGTACTGGCCGAGATCACCGGCATAGGACATTCACCATTTCTCCCATAATATGCCTGCAACAGGTCCGATTGTTCGGTCTTGGTGGGAAGCCCGGTAGATGGTCCACCCCGCTGGATATCGCAAATAATTAAAGGAATTTCCAGCATGACCGCCAGTCCCATGGCTTCTGCTTTCAGGGCCATGCCCGGGCCGGAAGTAGTGGTCACCCCCAGTGCTCCACCATAGGCAGCACCGATAACGGAGGTGATGGCCGCAATTTCATCTTCGGCCTGGAAAGTGCGGACCCCAAAATTCTTATACTTGCTCAGGTCATGTAAAATATCGGAAGCCGGTGTGATGGGATAAGAACCGAGAAAAAGCGGGAGCCCGCTTTTTTGTGAGGCCGCGATCAATCCATAACCCACCGCCTGGTTACCCATGATGGAACGGTAAACCCCCGGCTGCATTTTGGCCTTCTCCACCTTGTAGGTAGTAGTAAAGGTTTCAGTAGTGTCCCCATAATTATAACCAGCCTGCAAAACTTTCACATTGCTGTCGTAGATATCGGGTTTCTTACCGAATTTTTCTTTTAAAAAGCTGATCGTACTATCCATATCCCGGCCA
>DASUMO010000039.1:0-4570 GCA_036277695.1 Chitinophagaceae bacterium | reverse complement strand
CAATACCAGCCACCTGCGAAGGAAGGTGCAGCAGAATGCATCCCGACACAGGGATTGAAAAGCAGTAATATTTCTTAAGCCACAGCTCATGGTTCTTTATAAACTCGACCCAGTCTATAAAAGCTTCACGGGTACATACTGAACATTCAGGACATGGATTCCCGGATATTCTTTTACAGAATACTGGACAATTACTTAATCTGAACCAGAACAATCAATAAAGAGGAGGATTTCAAAAGGATATAACAGGACAGTCTACTGGCATTTCTGCCTAGCACTTAAAAGGAGACCCACGAAAAGATCGAAAATGGTTCCTGATCGGATGGTTGTGAACTGATATGGAGTAATAGTTGGTCAGGTAGAATTTCCGAATTTTCATACGCTGCGATTTAAGGTTATTAAATGGCGGCTTACTTAGGTGGATTTCCTTAAGTCAGGTAATTAATAGACAGGATTTTAGGAGAGGCCATAAAAATAGCAAAAATTGCTAGAAATACTAGGAGAATAACTACAAAAACAAAGGTTTTTTTCCCTTCTTTCCATGACCTGGCCGGAAAGCTATAAAATAGCCAGAATTAAAGTCCTACTTATTCACAAACAAGGGTGTTCTAAGAGAATTTTAATTCCCTATTGTTTCTGATTATCTTTTTGTTTAATACAAAGGGGGATGGAGAGTTGAATCGTAGATTTACGAGTGCCTAGGAAGGTTCGAGATTTAATAGTTTGAAGGTTTCACGGGTAATGATCCGGCAATTTTCCGCCACATCTTCCAGCGAGCAGCCCCGCATCAGGATATTGATGGGTAATCCATGACGGTTTTCCCTTAACTCCATATGCAGCACGGTCTTATCATCCACATTATCGGTTCCGGCTAATTGGTTGAAGATCCGGATCGCGGCCTTTTTGTCCTCGCCCAGGCAAAACTTTCCAAAGCCTTCATAGCCATTGGCTGTTTTGATATTCAGGACGATATAAAAAATATTTTTTTCCTGCATAAGCCCAGAGGGCAATCAAAATGCCAAATTTATGAATTAGGAAATCCGTGAATAATTCCTGCAAAAATATTAAAACAGCAAATATACTGGAGCTATAATTCCCTGGCCAGAGTGGGTCCGGAAAAGAAAATGCCTGATCCGATCCTTCACCAGCCTTTGCAGACCCGGGCTATTGAAAATCTTTCTTTAGGGAGGATTGCCGGATCAGCAGGTCGGAACGGATGATAATTGTATTGGTCACTTTCAATGTATCTTTTCCATTCAGCTGTTCTATCAGGTTACGGGCTACGATTTCCCCCAGGTCAGTCCCCGGATAGTTGATAGTGGTCAGGCGGGGTTCCACCAGTTTGCTGATCCCGTCATTATTAAATCCCACGATTGCGATATCGCGGGGAATGTGAAATCCATGATCCTTGAGTACCTGCATGCAGACGGCGGCTGAAAAATCATGAGTAATAAAAATACCATCCGGAAGGGGATGCATTTTCATCACCCGGTTAGCGGTTTCCATCGCTGCTTTTTCACTCAGGTCGGTGATCAGTACCAGGCTTTCCCGGTAAGGAATACCCATTTCATGCAAGGCGTCTTTATAACCCCGGTGCCTTTCACGGTACACGTTCCGCTGCAGGTTCGAAGTCGCCAACACAATCCTTTTGCAGCCCTGTTCAATTAAATGCATAGTGGCCTGGTAACCGCATTTGTGATTATCAATGATCACCGAAGTATTCTGTTCATTATTCTCTTCCACCCGGTCAAAGAATACCAGGGGTATTCCTTTATCATTGAAAGGCTGGAAATGATCCAGGTTCCGGGTTTCGAAAGAAAGGGAAGCGATCAGTCCATCAACCCGTTTATTAAAAAAGTTGCGGGCATTGGCGATTTCCTTTTCTGCGTTTTCCGAAGAGTGGGCAATCAGCAGGTCATAACCCGCAGCGGTAGTAACTTTTTCAATGCCCGATAATACTGATGTAATGAAATTACTGTTCAGTTCATGTACCAGGAAACCGATGGTATTGGTGCGCTGCATGCGCAGGCTGCCGGCAAATGGGTTATAGCGGTAGCCCAGTTCCTGTGCTTTTTTTTCCACTTTTTGCCGGGTAAGTCTGTTGATAGAAGGATGGTTTTGCAGGGAACGACTTACGGTTGAAGTGGACAGGGAGAGCTGCCGGGCAATATCATAGATCGTTATGTCTTTTTTTTTCATGCGGTGGCGATAAGCAAAATTAGAGTTGCCAATTTGAAGTATGCTAATTACTTTTTTGCCTTGACGCAAAAAAGTAACAAAAAAAGTCAGGCCCGCCTGCCGGACGGGCAGGGCTGCAGAAAAATAGCTAAAAATTACATCGTAAACCTGTGCCCGGCGAACTCGCTTCGAATGGGTTTATGATAGAAAGTGTCGACGGGCTCAGACAGCGCCGGCCACCTCCGCCTACGGCGGAGACGGTTATACTCCGTAATTTTCTTAACCTGCCTACCGGCTGGCAGGCGCTATTTTTCTGAAGCCCAAGCCAATAATTGAAAGCCGTCATGTTTTCCAAACAAATAAGCTACAATAAAATAATTTATTGCATCACTATCGCAATGGCGGCCGCAAGCCTGGCATTGTTTTTTACCAATGAAATATTCGCTTCCAGGCTTTCACCCTTTGTATGCTCAGCAATATATTTCAATAAAAAAGGCGTGAGATCTTTTCCGCGTACGGCTGCCGCTGCAGCTGATTCCAGCGCTTCCTGGATAAAAGATTCCATTTTTTCATAAGGGATCTCATCTTCCGCCGGCACGGGATTGGCGATGAGGACGGCTCCATTCAAACCACTTTCCCATTTCATTTGCAGCAGGCCGGCAATCTCTTCAACTGTATCCAGTCTTAACGGGGAATCCAATCCGCTGTCGCGGGAATAGAAACTGGGAAATGCATTTTGTCCATAAGTAATGACGGGAATACCTTTTGTTTCCAGGTATTCCAGGGTCAAACCGATATCGAGAATGGATTTCACACCCGCAGAAACCACGGCTACATTGGTTTGTTCCATTTCGGTGAGGTCGGCGGAAATATCCATGCTCTGTGCCCCGCCGCGATGAACCCCGCCAATACCGCCGGTTGCAAAAATCTTAATACCGGCCATCGAGGCAATCCTCATGGTAGCCGCTACAGTAGTGGCGCCGGCAATTTTTTTGGAAAGCACATAAGGCATATCCCGCAGGCTGACCTTCCAGACATTTTTTTCCTTTGCGAAAAATTCCAGCTGATTGTTGGAAAGTCCCACTAACCATTTCCCGTCTTTAATGGCGATGGTAGCGGGCACGGCACCTACCTTCCTCACGACTTCTTCCACTGCCAAAGCGGTCTCTGCATTTTTGGGATAAGGCATGCCGTGTGAAATAATCGTGGATTCCAGGGCCACAACGGGTTCCTGGTTTTGAAGGGCTTTCGCAACCGCAGGTTCTATTTGTAAAAATGAATGCATATCAGGGGTAATAATTTTTTACGAGATTCATCAATTGCTGGCGGTTAATGTTGCTTGCATTGGCCCCTTTTACTTTCAGGATTTCAAAAGCCAGGCTATGCGCCAGCTTCATACATTCAGTATCTTCTTTTTCTAAAAACTTTCCCAGCAGGAAACCTGCCAGGGCGGCATCACCCGCCCCGGTGCTATCTACTACACCAGTGGGCAGGGCCGGCAGGTGGATCTTTTTTTCCTGGTTATAAAAAACCGATCCGTTTGCGCCATGATGCAGCCAAATATTTTTTACGCCACGATCCAGCAGCGCCTTTACTTCTTCATCAATTGAACCGAAATTTCTCTTGCAGATTGCCGGCAATTCATCTTCATTGGGGGTGACGAGATAAAGCCCTTCCAGGTTTATATTTTTTAATTTAGCGGCATGGGGCACTGATACGGGTTCAATGATCAGTGGTATCCCGTTTATCCGACTAAAATCAAGCAGCCATTCGAGACTTTCAATGGAAATGTTTGTATCCGAGAGGATATAAGATGCCGTGAGTAACAGCTCACGATTATTTTCGAGGTAATGTGGACTGACCAGGTGATTGGCCGCGTTGCTCAGGAAAGCGGTGAATAAAGATCCGTCGGGTTGGACTATGCCCGTGTATTTACCGGTATAACCGTCCCGGGTAATGCTGGCATCGAGTTTAACCCCTGCATCCCTGCATTGTTTTTTCAACCACTCGCCTTCGCTATCGCTACCGAATACCGCGATTAGTTGTACAGGAACTTCCAGTAAGCCCAGCTGATGGGCAATATTACGGCTTACGCCACCTGCCGAGCGAAGACAGTTTGAATCGCTGGTGGTGCCGGGCAGTATCTGGTCTTTAACGTAAAACAGTTCGTCGATGAATGCTGCGCCGATGCAGATTATGGGTGGCATTGGGCAAAACTAAGAAAGCAAGTTCGGTATCGTAAATACTTGCCTATTTTGTAGTGAAATCATTTTATAAGGAACCGGCCTCAGAAAAATGGCGTGAAAAAAATTATGGAGTAAGTCGTCTTTCCTCCGCCCGAGGCGGGAGAAAGAAACTCAGCGCTGTGTGAGCCCGGAGCAACTGCATAGAA
>DASUMO010000038.1:0-4356 GCA_036277695.1 Chitinophagaceae bacterium | reverse complement strand
ATCCAATGATCCATATGGGTCTTAAATTCGGCCGCCGGGCGAAAGGCATCAATCCGCATGGCGCCGAGGAAATGACCAATTCCTTTTCCAGGCTGCTGCGAAGGCATGGGAACATAGGCGGGAAATGGTGGTACCCATGGCGCATAATTGGCCCCGCTTAATAATGCAGAAAATATATCCACGATTGCGCCCAATGCATAGCCTTTATGTGAGCCATGTTCTTTATCACCTCCCAATGGCAATAAAGCGCCCCCGTTCTTGAGTTCGTGGGGATCATTGGAAGGTTTGCCTTCTTTATCCTGCACCCAACCTGAAGGGGTTGCCAGGCTTTTTCGTTGCAGGATTTCAAGTTTGCCATTGGCAGCTGTGGTAGTAGCCAGGTCTGCAACAAAGGCAGGTTCTTCGCCGGCCGGTGCAACAACGCAAATGGGATTAGTGCCCAGCATACGGTCGATCGAAAACGTGGGGGCTACCAGCGGACTGGCATTGGTCATCGCCATCCCGATCATATCATGTTCCAAAGCCATTAAAGCATGATAAGCTGCGATCCCAAAATGATTGCTGTTTTGTACACTGACCCAACCCGTGCCTGCCGTTTTCGCTTTATCAATTGCCACCTGCATGGCAAATGGAGCCACTACAAGACCTAACCCGCTATCTCCATCTATCACTGCCGTAGAGGGACTTTCATGAATGATCTGAATGTTGGGCGTGGTGTTAACTCTTTTTGCCTCCCAAAGCCTCACATAGCCGCTTAACCGGGCTACCCCATGCGAATCTACTCCCCGGAGATCAGCTGATAATAATGCTTTCGTTGCGATGACAGCATCCGCCTCTGGGCAACCTATGGCAATGAAAACGGATCTTGTAAACTCAAATAAATGCTGGTAAGAAAATAATTGATCGGCCATTCAAGGAATTAAGGCTGCAATATTATTGATTATAAAATAAACAGTACCCGGACCCGGCCGGTGTCAAACAAAACAAGTATTCATTAAAAGCAAGAGGAAACACCCGGAAAAGAAAAAAAGCCCCTTAAACAGGAGCTTTCAGTAACAAGCTTGGTATTACTAGAATGGAAGATCATCCACCGGTTCCGTAATATCGTTGGCAGAGGGAACTGAACTTCCCGAGCCGGAACTCGCCGCGGCAGCTCCCGTATAAGAAGGTGAACCCGTTCCTTCGCTTCGGCCACCTAATAATTGTACTTCCCTAACCCGAAGAGAAAGTGAAGCACCGGAAGTGCCATCCTGTCTCGTAAAGGTTCTGACTTCTGGTTGACCTTCTGCATAGATTTGTTTGCCCTTGGTCAGGTATTGTGCCACAGCGGTGCGATCAGTCCAATATGCACAGTCAACCCAGGTAGTTTTTTCCTGCATGTTGCCCTGGCTGTCTTTGTATTTCTCGGTATGTGCCACAGTGAAATTGATCACATTCTTACCGTTTACGGTATTGACTACACAATCCTTGCCGAGGTTTCCGATAATTTGCATTTTAATCATAGTGCTCAAATTTAAATTGACGTAATTAAATAGTGAAGCGGCAAGTTACATTATTCCCAGGCCATTTGGACATTACTGATTGGTATTTGAAGCTACTGCGTTCGGCTTGTGAATAACTTGTGCGTGACCTGCCGCTTCGTTGTTTTATGCTAGTGCAATATCGGCCCCGGGCTGGCCAGGTTCCAAGGGAAAATCCACGTTATTCATTGTTTTTTTCTGGTCGTATTTGATTTATTCCTCAGTCCTTGCGCTGGCAGCATCAATGATTCTTCCGAAAAAAATCGCATTCAGGAAGAGCTTGCTGCCACCCAGCCAGAAAGCCCGGAAATTGGGATTATCAGCAATATTAATGACCCGGCCATTACCAACCGTATTTACGATTACCGCGGCCGAATTTTTTATAGCCTCCTTGTTTTCCCTGCTCACCCAACCACTTTGCAGGGGATTGCTTCCATAATAAAATGGAGTGGCATAAGGATTCTTGCTTTTTTCCATAAATACCGAGTTGGCTTTGAATAAACTTACCAGTTTTTCATTGTAACCATAAGTTAGCGGGTGCGTAAGATCCGCTTCAGCCCCGAATATGGCGCCCCTCACCTGCTGTGCTCCATCAATTTGTTCCCGGTCACTATATAGTAGTTTACGCGTGCTGTCGGCCGGGGTCTTAGCTCTTCTTAGTTTAATATCGCTGATCCCATTTTGCGCCGCCCATGTGACGGCCTCTTCGGTAAGGATCAATACGCCTCCCCCCTGCACCCAGCTCTTCAGCTTTTCTTTATTTAATTCATTATAACTGCCACCTACCATGACCAGGGTATTATAGCGCGACAAATCTGCCCGGTTAAATTGAGTGGGTTCAAGATGGCTGGCCGGAATATTCATGCGCTGGTCAAGCAAATGCCAGGCTTCGCCCGCATCGGTGGCATTTACACCCTGTCCCGTAATCATAGCAATGCTGGGTTTGCTGATATTGACGAAACGGTTGCTGCCTAGGTCAACACCCGATAGGGCTGCTCCACCCTGTACCCGGTGAATAGATACTGAATATTTGTCTGCAAGGTTTTGTAAAAATTTTTTAAGATTGCCGGAATCATTAGGCTGCAGTTGCGAAGCCACCAGCAGGGTTCCTCCTTTAAATGCCTGTCTTTTACCCTCAATCATCGTTTCAAAATCTTTGGTGGCCACTTTAACAACAATCCCTTTACTCAACAATTCATACAAGGCCGCCGGGGCCAGCAGTCCTTCCCAATTAATCAAATAGGCATAAGCAGCCCCTTCGCTTATTTGTGTTGTCACCGGGGTCGTACTGATTACTGCATCACCTATACCAGCCTGCCCAATCTGTGCTGCATTCAGGGGTTCGGAACGAAGTCCAAATGCCAGGGGCATGGTCCAGGATGTGATATCATAAAAAAGGCTGTCCCGGTATTCAAATGTTTTTGAGAAAAAGGTTTTAATCAGTTTTGCCTGTGGTTGATTGAGCGGAACAATGTATGCCTGGCCGGCATTAAAGGTTTGACCGGCTATGGTTAAATTATTCCTGGTTGAATAACATTTTATCTCGTGCCTGTTCAGCAAACTGATAAACTCCTGGACCGTCCTTATATCGGCTTTTTTATCAAACACAAAACCCTTCACCGGGTCAGCTGCCGCTTCAGTCATTGCATTTTTATAAAAATCCCGCTGCCAACCCAGGAATTCCTTACGCAGCGAACGTGCCCCTTCCAGCGTGGAAAGTGTCGTTACAAACTGGTTACGAATGGTGAAGGGAAAACTCAACAAACCATTCGTGGTTTGCTGCAGGTGGCCCCGTGAGGAAGCCTGCTCAAATAAAATTCCGATCGCGCCATTGATATCCGGGTAGGTCGATCCTTTTCCATAATAAAAATCATCATAGCCCTCTTTGGTAAAATAAAGCGACCCGATCCGGTCCAAATAGGCTGCATGGAAATTTCCCAGCCTGGCCGTCAGTTCCTGGTTTTTATCTGGCGTAAGCGGATTGACCCTGGAGGGCACACCGGGTTGGAAAAAGAAAGTGGCATTGCTACCCATTTCATGATGATCCGTAAGAATATTTGGTTTCCATTTATGATACCAGCTGAGACGGTTCTGGCTTTCTACATGCACTGCTGGTAACCAGTCACGGTTCAGGTCAAACCAATAATGATTAAACCTGCCGCCTGGCCAAACCTCATTAAACTCCCGCGAACTGGGATCACTCACCAGGTTTTTGCTTTTATGCTGGTTGGCCCAGGTAGAAAATCGCTGCAATCCGTCGGGATTAAAAGAGGGATCAAACAGTATGATGGTCTTGTCGAGCAGATCCTCGATTGCAGGACCCTGCGCTGCAGCAAGGTAATAGGCGCTTACCAGCGATGCATTCGCACCACTGGGCTCATTCCCATGAATCGAATGTCCTATCCAGACCACGACCGGCATATTCTCAATATTCAGCAATGCCGATCCTGAAGGATCAGAAAGGCTGATATGCTGCTGCCGGATCTGTTCCAGGTTGTCATGATTTTTTTTGGAGGTGATGATCAGTAATACCTGGGGCCTTTTCTCATAAGTAAAACCCATGGTCTCCAGTTTTACCCGCTCCGGCGCGGCCGCCGCAATCGCTTTCATATAATTCACAAGGCGGTCATGCGTAACATGCCATTCCCCTACTTCGTGGTAAATAATATCTTTTGGCCGGGGAATAGAAGGATTGTACGTAACGGAATCCGGAAGGTAATAGGACAATTCCTGGGCGGGTACTAACCGGGTTATAAGGACCAGGACAATGGCAAAAACAATTTTTTTCATGCAGCAACGATTGAATTAGGTGTGGAAATTAGGGAATGATGGGGAA
>DASUMO010000037.1:0-13396 GCA_036277695.1 Chitinophagaceae bacterium | reverse complement strand
AAGCCTTAGCCAATGTGCAGTGGTTTGTAATCATTGCGCCACAGCTTGCCTGGAAGAGAAAGATGTGAAGATGCTGACTACCTGTATTAAGCTGGACCTGGATTGCGCCGCTGTCTGCCAGCTCACTGCTACCTTGGTAGCACGTCACTCGGACCATGCAGAACACCTGCTCCGGGAATGTGCTGAAATCTGTAATGCCTGTGCGGATGAATGCGAAAAACATGCGCATATGGATCATTGCAGGGAATGTGCGGAAGTGTGCAGGAGTTGTGCTGAAATCTGTAACCAGGGAATTGCTGTTTCCTAACCGGACTCTATAAAAGGCGGGATGGCCTATTAGTCCCGTCTTTTATTTGAATTTTCTTTTGCCAGCAATGTATCGGTCACCCTGTTTCTCCCAGCTTCCTTATATTGAAACAACTTAATCGTGGCCTGTCCATATTTGCCTTCATTACTAATAAACATGGTCCCATTGGGTGCAAAACAAATTCCCTCGGCCTGGGGAAAATAATCAGGATGTAAAGGATAAACTTTTTGGATTTGCCCTTTGAGGTCCGCAATCACTAGTAATTGATCAGAAGAAGCCAGTATATACAATTGCTTTTCCAGCGGATGTACGGCGGCTGCCGAGGGGTGAAATTTCAAACCATCGTTTTTTGCCAATTGCCTTACCCTCCGGGTATCAAGCGTAAACCAAGCTGCCGTATCAAATGTTTTATTCCCGAGATCAAAGCGAAAGGCTGAAACCCTGTTTTGTTTTTTGTCGGCCTCACAGCTTTTGCAAATCATCACCAGGCTATTGGTTGCAGGATCGAAATAAAGCGACTCGAAGTCATTGACCCCGGTTAGGGGAAGGGCATGAGTTTTTACACAGGAACTATCCCTGCAGGATCGGTTGAATTCGCGGATAATACCTTTGCCCGATAGAACATAGATGGTTGAATCCAGCAACACAATATCTTCATAATCCATTTTTTCGCCGAGCATGTCCGGGGTAAAATCCCTGAGCTTTCCGGCATCCAGATCAATTTCTATTAGGTTTTGTTTCCTGTCCGAGATCGCAAGTAGGGTCCGTGGCTCCTGGTTATACTGGATCCCGGAAATCTCCTTTAATGGTTTACCCAGTTTTTTTTCATTGAAATCTTCGAGGTTATAGCCCTCGGGCGAGTCGTAGTGAAGATCTGTGCAGGAAAGCAAGCTCAGCTTGAGCAGTGGCGTCCAGATCCATATCAGGCATCTTTTTTGGAAAATATAGTGCATAAATAATGATACTTAATAAAATACCGGGCCATTTATGCAAGAAGATATTTTAGTGCTGCAGGACGAAGCTGAAAAATATATAAGGGAATTATTCAAAAAACTCCCCCCTGCCTATAGTTTTCACAACCTGGAGCATACGGAGAAACTGGTACAATTGTGCCAACACATGGCCGAACACTACCAACTGGAGGCTGAGGACCGCGAAATCCTGTTGGTGGCTGCCTGGTTCTTACACTCCGGAGTGGTGAATGGAAGCCCGGGAAATCATACCGTGCAAAGCCAGGCCAATGCCAGGGAGTTTTTGACAAATGCCGATTCTGAGGAAAAATTTACACAGAAAGTGCTGGCTGCCATTGAAGCTGCAGGTATGCCCCAGTCGCCGGTATCAAAAATTGAAAAAATACTGTCGGATGCCGATATGGCTTATCTCTGTTCCAAAGAATTCAAAGAAAAACATAAGGCATTGAAAGCGGAACAGGAGGCTGTAACTGGTCAAAAAGTTTCGCGGAAAAAATGGAACAAGGACTCTATTGATTTCCTGCAAAGCCACCAATTCTTTACCGACTATTTCGATGCATCCGCCCTTTCCGTGAAAGAGGAAAACCTGGAGGCCTTGCAACAGCGCCGGAAAGAGAAGAAAAAGACGAAGTCGGTTTTCCCCCTTCAAACAGAAAACGGGCTAACAGCAAAAGGAGAATCGGCCGCGGATGAGAAACTGGTTAGCCGGGGCATACAAACACTTTTCCGAACTCTTTCTGAAAATCATGTTGAGTTGAGTAAAATGGCGGATTCCAAAGCCAACATCATGATCTCCGTAAATGCGATCATTCTCTCTGTGGTGCTCACCGTGTTGCTGCCCCGCCTCCCTTATTATCCTCAGTTTGTTTTACCAACCGTATTATTGGTGATTGTTTCCCTGCTATCCATTGTTATCGCGATCCTGGCAACCCGTCCCACGATCAGCAAAGGAAAATTCACCGAAGAGGAGGTCCGCGAGAAAAAAGTGAACCTGCTTTTCTTTGGCAATTACCACAACATGAAATTTGAAGACTATAACTGGGGTATGAATGAGATCATGAAGGACAAAACCAATTTACATGAAGGTTTCCTGCGGGATGTGTATTCGCTGGGCCTGGTACTTTCCAGGAAGTATAAATTCCTGCGGCTTTGTTACACAATATTTATGTTCGGGCTGGTGATCGCCGTCATCGCATTTGGTATCGCCTATTATCAGACCCAGGCGGGAAGTGCGGCTGATACGATTGATTATTAAAACCGACCCTTTGGTGGAGAATATCCCGAATGAATTCGTGAACCCCACTTGCCTTAGTGTTCAAATTTCAAAATAAATTTTCAAACGCTCTCCTGAGTCTCTGACTCAGGAGTAACTTTAATGAATCAGGACCAACATTAATGGCTCAGGAGTAACTTTAATGAATCAGGTGCAACTCTAATGACTCTTACAAATTAGCTTACAAAAAGAATACATCCAACAATCCACATTTCTTTTGGTAAAAATAATCCCTTGCACTGCTATGCACATAATCCTCCGCCCTGTCAACTATTCCTGCGACTACAGGATTATTATGAATGTAGTTGATTTTCTGTGCCGAAAATGCGGCGCTGTATAGTTCTTTTGGCCGATTATCCTGTCTCCAAAACTGATACTTTGAATTCCGACTGTTCTTTTCACCTTGCTGCTTAAAAATTGCAAGCATCCAGTTTCTCCTGCTTTCCTTCTGATTGTTCTCAATAGCTGACGTGATCTGCTTACTGGTGTACTTTTTAAAATCCCGTAATATCTCACTTAGGTCACTATTTTTTGCCGATGCTACCAGATGTAAATGGCTTGTCATCAGGCACCAGGCATATAGCTCCAGCCCTTTTTTTGCCTGACAATGCCGAATGCTATCAAGCAGGATATCTGAATAAATTTTCCGGGTAAAGACATCTACCCATTCTACAACCGCAAATGTTATAAAATGAATCGCGGCTCTATTCCTGATTTTATACCCTCCCTCACCCATTGTTATCCTTTCGATAAAACTAAAGGATCGAATAGCCTGACCAAAAGGAAAATGCACAGAAAAAAAGTGAAAAAAATGGCTTGATAAAGTATCAAAGTTCAACACACTCATAATAAATGCAGCATGGACAGCTTCTTCGAAGCTGGACCATAGCTACATGCTACAGCCAGTCCTCGAAAATTCTTTCTCGAATTGAAAAGGTTCCTGATGGAACATTTTTAAAGAACACTACGCACAGCGAGGTTTGAATCGGGGTGACCTCTTGCACCCCGTCCTGGCGGGGAGCGCTCTATCCAATAGCTGAGTTGCTATATACAAGAAAATAAAAAAGGCCCGCATTGCTGCGAACCTTTAAAGCTTGTGGAGAATACCGGAGTCGAACCGGTGACCTCTTGCATGCCATGCAAGCGCTCTAGCCAGCTGAGCTAATTCCCCAGGCGGGCCGCAAAAATAGGGATTTTATCAATTAAAAGGGTATGGGCGAGTGCCTGCTTTTCTCTCTTTATTGATTCATGTTTTAATGCTCTTGAATATTAACTAATTCAGCCCGGGCAACTCATTCCCTTATTGCTGCCTCAACAGGAGCCCTCCATTCCTTATCTTCGCAGCTATCCAAAAGAAGCAAGGAATGACGATCTCCTATAAATGGTTAAGTGAATATTTGCCTGTTACTGTGGAACCCGATCGGCTGGGCCGGATCCTGACCTCCATCGGCCTGGAGGTAGAAAGCATGGAACACTATGAAGAAGTAAAAGGCGGGCTGAAAGGATTACTGATCGGGGAAGTACTGAGCACGGAAAAACATCCTAACGCGGATAAACTAACCCTGACCCAGGTCAGTATCGGCAATGGCGCTCCCCTGCAAATCGTTTGCGGCGCACCCAATGTCGCCAAAGGTCAGAAAGTAGTTGTCGCTACCGTTGGTACCACGATCTATCCCGCCGCCGGCGATCCACTGACGATGAAGGTGGCAAAGATCCGGAACGTAGAGAGTCATGGTATGATCTGCGCCGAAGATGAAATCGGATTGGGCAGCTCGCATGAAGGGATCCTGGTTTTACCGGCTGATCTGAAACCCGGCACCCGCGCCATCGATTATTTTCAGCCTTATGAAGATACCATCTACCATATCGGGCTCACACCAAACCGGATGGACGCGATGAGTCATTGGGGAGTAGCCCGCGATGTCTGCGCCTACCTTTCTCACCACGACAGAAAAGACCTGAAACCCAAGCTTCCCTATACCAATGGTTTCAAGGCCGACAACAATTCACTGGTTATTGATGTAAAAATTGAAAACCCAACTGCCTGTCCCCGGTATTCAGGAATCAGTCTTGCTAATGTTACCATCGGTGAATCACCCAAATGGCTGCAACAAAAATTAAAAGCTATCGGCCTTCGTCCCATCAATAATATCGTGGACATTACCAATTTCATCCAGCATGAGACGGGCCAGCCCCTGCATGCTTTTGATGCCGATGCCATTGCCGGTAAAAAAGTCATCGTTAAGAATTTACCGGAGGGAACAACATTTGTTACCCTGGATGAAAAAGAAAGAAAATTAAGCGCCGAAGACCTGATGATCTGTAATGAAAAGGAAGGCATGTGCATTGCCGGTGTTTTTGGCGGCCTGCACAGCGGGGTCACCGAAAAAACAACCCGCATCTTCCTTGAAAGCGCCTGTTTTAACCCGGTCAGCATCCGGAAAACTTCATTTCGGCATGGGCTGCGCACGGATGCGGCTACCCGTTTTGAAAAGGGAACCGATATTTCCGCCACGGTGAATGTATTGAAAAGAGCAGCCCGCCTGATCAAGGAAATAGCTGGAGGAGAGATCGCTTCAGAAGTGGTGGACGTTTACCCGCAACCCCGTGAAAAAACACAGGTGGCGATCAAATATCATTTCCTGAAAAAACTAAGCGGTAAAAATTATCATCCCGACGCTGTAAAAAATATACTGGTCAGCCTGGGCTTTGAAGTAATCAAAGAAGGAATCGATGAACTGCGCGTAGCCGTACCTTATCAAAAACCGGATATCAGTTTAACGGCTGACCTGGTAGAAGAAGTGTTGCGCATAGACGGACTGGATAATGTGACCATACCCGAAACCATTACCATTACCCCCTCTATCGAAGAAAATTATGCCACGGAAGAGCTGAAAGAAAAAATTGCCAATTACCTGGTTGGATTGGGTTACCATGAAATCATGACCAACTCGATCACCAATTCAGCCTATTTTGCTGAAGAGGAACAACAGACTATGGTCAAAATGATCAATAGCCTGAGTACGGACCTTGACATACTCCGCAACTCTTTATTTGAAACTGCCCTGGAAGTAGTGGCACATAACCTGAATCATAAAAATAATAACCTGCGTTTATTTGAATTTGGGAAAGCCTATTCCAGCGAAGGACCAGGCCATTATAAGGAAGAAGAAAAATTATGCCTGGTGCTGAGCGGCTCTACCCGGGAGGATAGCTGGAAACAGAAGGGCAACCCTGCCGATTTCTATTATCTCAAAGGAGCGGTAAATGCTGTTTTACATGTATTGGGTATTATTCCGGATTCCATTGAAGTATTACCCGTTCCCAAGCTGGATGATCATATTGTTTATAAGAAAGACGGCCAGATCATAGCGGGTGCCGGGCGAGTAAGCAGGAAAATGCTGGCCCGCTTCGATATTAAGCAACCCGTCTTCTTTGCCGGATTAAACTGGGCTTTACTTTCACAACTGGCGGCTACACAGAAGCCGTTGATCAGGGATATACCCAGGTTCCCGGCCGTACAACGCGATATTGCCATGATCGTATCCCGCGATACGAGATATGAAGAAGTGGAAAAATCGGTGAAGAAATTAAATCTCGACAGGCTGCAATCGGTCAACCTCTTTGATATTTTTGAAAGTGAAAAATTGGGGGCCGGAAAAAAATCGCTGGCCGTTAACTTTACATTCCAGGACCCTGAAAAAACACTGACAGATAAGGAAATTGATGGTTGGATGAACAGGATCATGTCGGCCCTGGAAAAAGACCTGCAGGCGGCGATCAGGAAATGACTGTTTAAGAGAAATTGTTCTGGTTAATTTTTTTTCATCCTGTGCAATGCTTTTTTTCGTTGCACGTTAAAATCCGTGAACATGTTAGCAGCGGAGGAACAATTAAAACGTATTCAGGATAAACTCCAGCAATTGCTGAAGCAGCATGTGCTTTTAAAGAAAGAAAACCAGCAATTAAAACAGGCATTGCATGGATTTGAGACAGAAGCTGCTTCCCACCAGGAACAGGTAGATGGTCTGAAGCAGCAGGTAGATATTTTAAAACTCAGTGCCGGTGAGTTAAGTGAAAAAGATAAAAAAGAGTTTGAGAAAAAGATCAACGGATACCTGAAAGAGATTGATCGCTGCATTGCGCTGTTAGGTGAATAAGTGAAGTTTTGCTGCTCAAACCCTTTTTACCAGGTTCATTTTCATTTCATCATCCCCGTGTGAAAGTTCGAGGGTATATTTTCCGTAAGGTAGGTCGTTGAGACCCGACCAGGTAAACTTTTCTTTTTCGGAAACAACACTTCTTTCCAGGATGCTGCATACACAGCCCTGGTCATCTTTTAGAACTGCTTTTACCAGGTTACCCATGGGAGCAAAGAGCTCAAACTGCAATGCATCAATAAAGACTGATGACTTAACTTTGGCAAACATCGTTTTCGTTAGTTTTAATCAGGCCTTCAAAGGGAGAGATGAGTGGGGGCTGTTCAGAGGAGAGGTTTTATAAGGGATGCCAAGGTAAACTTTCATTTTTGAAAATGCAAACTATGGAACATTTAATTGCCGCCACCGTGGTTATAGGGGACCGGAGCTACCGGATCCGGATCGAACCCAAGGACGAGGAAGTGGTAAGAAAAACCGTAAAAACCATAAATGATAAGATCATTGAGTACAAGACCCAGTTTGCCGGCAAGGATATGCAGGACTATATAGCCATGGTGCTGGTTTGGTATGCCACTGAACAGGCAGGGGGAACTGTTTCGGGGGTTGAACAGGAGCATTTACTGGATAAACTCAATAGCATTGAGCGGATGCTGGACAATACCCAATAAGAACAAGGTAACATGCACTTACTGCCAGGTGTTAAAAGTAGAATGGCAGCTTAAAAGGCCTTTTTCCCTTCTATCGCTTCGCCGACTTTCAAATCAAGCTCTTCGCCGCGGATATTCTTGGCAATGATCCGGCCCTCGGGGTCAAGCAAAAGATTCTGGGGAATAGCCCTGATACCATATTGTTTGGCCACCTCGTTATTCCAGAATTGAAGATCGCTGACCTGGGTCCAGGCCAACCCATCGTCATGAATGGCTTTTATCCATTTATCTTTTTGACCGGGACGATCCAGAGAAACCCCGATAATGTGAAAACCTTTATCCCGGTATTTGTGGTAGACCTTGACCACGTTGGGATTTTCGGCACGGCAGGGTCCGCACCAGCTGGCCCAGAAATCAATCAATAGGTAACGGCCCCTCAGGGAGGATAGTCTTACCGGTTTACCCAGGGTATCGTCCTGTGTAAAATCCATAGCCAGTTTACCGATACCAGTTTTCCGGGCAATTTCCAGGTTTTCTTTAAAGTCAACAGCGGAGGGATAGCTTTTGAGTTTCTCCGGGAGTTTGGCAAAAAGGGGCTCAATCTTATCCGCATCAATTTGCCAGCCGGCATATTGTTGAAGGGCATAAAGGGCCAGGGGTGATCCGGGATTCTTGCGAAAATAGTCGCCATATACCTGCTCAGTCATCTGTTTATCCAGGGAGTCAATAACTGATTCCACTTTTTCCCTTGCGCTTACATCTTTATTCTTATTAAAATGCGAATACAGGAGATAGAGCGGTTCCATTTTTTCTTCAAATGGTTTTCTTCGGGCGGCTATTTTGGCATATTCGGTATGAGCCGACGAGCCTTTTACCTTTATATTACTGAAGGAATCCACTGAATTGACCTTGATTTTACCGGGCTCAAGATATAAGGAAGCAATATCTCTTTTACGATTCAGAGGGACCCTGACCCCGGGTGAAGTTTCAGCATATTTAATCCGCAATTGGCTGATGGAGGGTTCTGCAATGGAGCCACTGAAGCTATAAACGCCGTTCAGGGGCTTTACACTGTCTGTCTTCCATTCGCCACCTGATTTGTATTGGAGATAGACCCATTCGGGTTGATAGGCCAGCTTGTCAAGGGCGCCGCTAAGTTTAAAGTTTTTGCCTTTTTCCTGGCCAATTGCAAAAAGGGGCAGTAACCCCAAAAGCAGTA
The DNA here is from genome assembly GCA_036277695.1 of Chitinophagaceae bacterium. Classification (GTDB taxonomy): domain Bacteria; phylum Bacteroidota; class Bacteroidia; order Chitinophagales; family Chitinophagaceae; genus CADEDV01. The sequence goes on along the minus strand of DASUMO010000037.1, from coordinate 4,819 downwards.
AAAGTCGTTTCATACCCGGTGTTTCAGAATGCAAGATTACGGAATATTGAAGCAGCAAAAGGGCAAAAATGCCCGATCCGCCGATTCCTGGTACAGAAGGTCGGGTTCTTTCCTATTTCACTCATTATCTGCCATTTTGTATCTTCGCCAATTACATACTTCCGTGTAGTATGAATTTATTATTAATACATAGTTTTCAACCCCTAAACAAACAGGTCCATGGATCCGAATATTATATCTATCATAATAGGTGCCGCGGCATTGGTCGCCGGTATTATAGCGGGTAAACTGATCTTTTCTAAAAACACCCGAAAAAAGATCGAAGAAGCTGAACTTCAATCACAAACCATATTAAAAGAAGCCGAATTAAGAGCCGAAACCCTCCGAAAAGAAAAAGAGCTGGAGGCCAAGGAAAAATTCGTGCAGATGAAAGCGGCTCATGATAAAGAAGTAAATGACCGAAACCGCAAGATCAATGAAAGTGAAAACCGCATCCGCCAAAAAGAACAATCCATAAACCAGAAAGAAGGCAGCCTGGATAAGCAGATAAAAGAAAATGAAGCGATAAAGGAAAACCTGAACAGGCAGATCGAACTGGTCAATATTAAGAGAACCGAGTTGGAAAAACACCAGGAAGAGCATATCCGCCGCCTGGAAAAGATTGCCGCCCTTTCGGCGGAAGAAGCCAAGGCCCAGTTGGTAGAAAGCCTGAAACACGAGGCCCAGACCCAGGCCCTGGCCATGCAGCAGGAAATCATTGATGACGCCAAACAAAAAGCGAATAAGGAAGCCCGTAAGATCATTATCCAAACAATACAACGCACGGCAGCCGAGCAGGCAATTGAAAATACCATCACCGTTTTCAACCTGGAAAGCGACGAAATAAAAGGCCAGATCATCGGCCGCGAAGGGCGAAATATCCGTGCTATCGAAGCAGCCACCGGGGTTGACCTGATCGTGGATGACACCCCTGAAGCCATTGTGCTTTCTTCTTTCGACCCCCTGCGCCGCGAAATTGCCCGCCTGAGTTTACAGCGGCTGGTCAGCGATGGGCGCATCCACCCGGCCCGGATTGAGGAAGTGGTTGAAAAAACCAAGAAGCAGATTGAAGAACAGGTGATGGAGATCGGGGAAAGAACCGTAATCGAATTAGGCATTCATGGCCTGCACAAGGAATTAGTTAGAATGGTAGGCCGGATGCGCTTCCGCTCCTCTTATGGTCAGAACCTGCTGATGCATAGCCGGGAGACAGCCAATCTTTGCGCAACCATGGCGGCGGAACTCGGACTGAATCCCAAACTGGCAAAAAGAGCGGGGTTATTGCATGATATCGGGAAAGTTCCTGATGAAGAAAGCGAACTGAGCCATGCCCTGCTGGGTGCCAAGCTGGCGGAGAAATACGGGGAAAACCCGGCTGTTGTCAATGCCATTGGAGCCCACCATGATGAAATGGAAATGCAATACGTGATCTCACCGATTATCCAGGCCTGCGATGCGATCAGCGGCGCCCGCCCAGGTGCCCGTCGTGAGATCATGCAACAATATATCCAGCGGATCAAGGACCTGGAAAACCTGGCAATGGGGTATAATGGTGTTGAAAAAGCTTATGCCATCCAGGCCGGCCGTGAATTAAGAGTCATTGTAGAAGCCGAAAAAGTAACCGACCAGGATTCCGAAAAACTCTCCTTTGAAATTGCCCAGAAAATCCAGACCGAAATGACCTTTCCCGGGCAGATCAAAGTAACGGTGATAAGGGAGAAGAGAGCGGTGAATGTTGCACGATAGCTGTTAGCTCTGAGCTGTGAGCTGCGAGCTTAAAACCGGAGCTTTGATTTGAAACTGATCAGCATTTTTTGTTCTTCATCCAGGTCAGAAAGTATATGGTTTATTAGTTCAAGATTTCCGTATTTAACTGCCTTAACAATAAGCAATTGTGTTTCCATTTCAAAGGCAGATCCCAGGGACATCTCTATAAAGCGGTTCTGATCTTTTTCGCTGGTTCTGCTACTGCCTTCTGCTATGTTAGACGGAATTGAAACTGCAGCCTTGGTAATTTGCCCGGCCAAACCATATTTCTCATTTAGCGGAAAAGTACTTATTAGCTTGAAAGACTTTATCGAGATTCCAAATCCCTTCTGCCAATTTATTAGTTCCTTGAAATTTTTCATAAACGGCTTTTACCAAATTTATTTTATCAAACAAAGGCACCCATGTTTAATTTCCCGGGAATATTGTTTTTATCCTCAGCCCTCACGGTGTTTTTCAACTACTTAGGCCAGAGCTCAAAGCTCAAAGCTCGTAGCTCACAGCTTAAATAATTTGGAACTTTCACCCTCCCGGGCTACCTTTGCCATCCTTAAAAATCAAGATTATGAACGCCATTGACTACGTACATGAACAACTGACCGGGAAGAAGGAATTCCCCAAGTTCAAGGCGGGTGATAATATTACCGTAAATTATAAGATCATTGAGGGAAATAAGGAAAGGATCCAGTCGTTCAAGGGCGATGTAATCAAACGCCAGGGCACAGGCCATACGGCTTGTTTCACTGTCCGCAAGATCTCCGATGGGGTTGGCGTAGAAAGGTTGTTCCCGATTTATTCCCCAAATATCGAATCCATTGTCCTGAACAAAACAGGGCATGTGCGCCGCGCTAAGCTGTTTTACCAGCGGAGCCGCAGCGGTAAAAGTGCCAGGATCCGTGAAAAACGTATGGCAACCGAATCTGCAGAATAATATTTTAACAATAAAGAGAAGACCCTGTTACTCCTAACGGGGTTTTTTTATATCCACACTAGCAGCCAGAAGCTAACAGCTAGCAGCCTCTCTCAATTATTTATTCAAAATTCCTTGCCGAGTTCCTATCTTTGGATTCTAATTTTCCGAATATGATACAAACTAATTTATTGGGTGTATTGGGCACGAACGAGATCATCATTATCCTGGTGATCGTGCTGTTGTTGTTCGGGGGCCGCAAAATACCTGAATTGATGCGCGGACTGGGCAAGGGCGTTCGTGAGTTTAACGATGCCAAGAGCAATGTGAAAAGAGAGATCGAGGAAAGCGCCAACGATGTAAAGAATTCTGTTCAGTAACCTATCACTTCACGGACTTTATTAATTCAAAAGGCTTTCGCTTTTGTTCGACTATTCTTCCATTGAGCACTATCATGCCCAATTGCAGGAAGGAAATGTAAGCTGTGTGCAGGCAGTGGAGCATTACCTGCAAAAAATCCAGGGGTCCCGCCATCTCAATGCTTTTATCGATGTGTATGCCGAAGAGGCTTTGCAAAAAGCCCGCGAACTGGATCAACGGCGCCTGCAAGGCGAATCATTAAAGCGATTGCATGGCGTAGTAATTGGTTTAAAAGATGTGATCGCCTATAAAGATCACCACCTCACCGCTTCTTCCCGGATCCTGCAAAATTTTACCTCTATTTATTCTGCAACCGCCGTTGAAAAACTCCTGGCCGAAGATGCCATTATTATCGGCAGCCTCAATTGCGATGAGTTTGCTATGGGTTCAACAAACGAAAATTCCGCTTATGGTCCTGTACTGAATGCACTGGATCCTACCAAGGTTCCCGGTGGCTCATCAGGCGGTTCGGCCGTAGCAGTGCAGGCCGGGCTTTGCATGGTTTCACTGGGTAGTGATACAGGAGGTTCAGTACGGCAACCCGCCGATTTCTGCGGAATAATCGGTATGAAACCCGGTTATGGCAGGATTTCGCGTTATGGCTTGATTGCCTTTGCATCCTCTTTTGACCAGATCGGCATATTTGGAAATACTATCCCGGACATAGCAATAGTCCTGGCTGTAATCGCGGGACCAGACGAATACGACAGCACTGTTTCCCGTAAACCCGTAGAGGATTATCCTGCTTTGCTGGATAATGCAAAACAATTCCGCTTTGCTTATTTCAGTGAGGCCCTGGACCATCCCAGCCTGGATCCCGAAATCGGGCTTTCAATAAAAAACAAAATTGAAGAATTGCAGCAACAGGGTTATACTGCAGATCCCGTCCATTTCGAATTACTGGATTTTATCGTTCCGGCCTACTATGTCCTCATTACCGCTGAAGCTTCCTCTAATCTTTCCCGTTATGATGGTGTAAAATATGGTTACAGGAGCCCGGCCAGGGAACTTGAGTTAACTGAATTCTACGAAAAAACGAGATCGGAAGGTTTTGGAAAAGAAGTGAAAAGAAGGATCATGCTGGGCACTTTCGTGCTGAGCGCCGGTTATTACGATGCCTATTTTACCAGGGCCCAGAAAGTGAGGCAACTGCTCAACGATAAACTGGAAGAGCTGTTTAAAAATTATGATTTCATTATCATGCCAACCTCACCGGTTACAGCTTTCAACCTGGGTGAAAAAATGGATGACCCTGTTGCGATGTATTTAGCTGATATATACACAGTAATGGCGAACCTGCTCGGGGTTCCTGCAATCTCCCTTCCCCTGTTCAAACACAGCAACGGGCTTCCTTTCGGCCTCCAGCTAATCGCCAGGCGTTTTGATGAGTTACCTTTGCTGCAGGTTTCTCATCTTTTAATGAAATAGTCCAGCCCTTGTGAAGGAAGGCTATTCTTTAGTCAGCGAGACCGTATTTAAATTGTCATGTTGTTTGTATTTCGCCATATATTATTCCTTGTACTTGTTACCTTCCTTAGCTTGTTCTCGCAGGCCTTCCCGCAACAAGCATCATCCATTATTATCAATGATACCATTGTAAGGAATGATACCCTGAATGACCTGAAGAAAGGATTCAAGAATCTTTTTTTAAACAATGTGTTGGCGAATGGCGTCTCTGCCCGG
>DASUMO010000036.1:0-16540 GCA_036277695.1 Chitinophagaceae bacterium | reverse complement strand
AGCGAACCATCCCCGTAAGCGGCATTGTAATAACCGGTGGTATTGGCATACATGGCCCTCCATCCCGCTGCGGAATTCTTGGAGCCGGTGGTATTGGCAAAAAGCACTTCAATACCCAGGGCAGCGTTATCGTTCCCAATCGTATTATTATACATGGCTGTATTACCAACCACAGTATTTTGAATGCCTGTTGAATTTGACCTCAGGGCATAGGCGCCAAAAGCCGAATTGTTAAGGCCCGTCGTATTGTTACCCAATGAAAGATGGCCATATGCCGCATTGAAACTGCCTTCCGTATTAGATACCAGGGCTTGGAAACCAACTGCTGAATTAGCCAAGCCGGTCGAATTATTAAAAAGAGCTGAATTACCTATAGCTATATTACTATACCCGGTTGTGTTACGGTAAAGCGCCGCATTACCAAAAGCGGCATTTGAATAACCGGTGGTATTATAATCAAGAGCGCTAAAGCCGACTGCCACGTTGCCAGATCCCGTGGTATTTGAGTGCAGGGACCTGAAACCAACTGCCGTATTATTTGTACCGGTTGTATTTGAATGAAGCGCATCATATCCAACAGCTGAATTATATGATCCGGTTGTATTCGTCTCCAGTGAATAATCACCGATGGCGGAGTTAAATGATCCGCTTGTATTTGCATAGAGTGAAAAAACGCCTACAGCCGTATTACTTTGACCGGTAGTCGTTGAATGAAGAGCGTTGAACCCGATTGCCGTATTTCTATTGCTGATTGCCGGGTTGCCCGCATCATACCCCAGGAAAGTGACTCTTGTATCCCCATCGACTTTACCCGCAGGGTTATTATTTACACGGAAAAGCAATGGCTTATTATCTGTATTGCCAATAAAATTTGTGGCCGGATCTATACCAGAATTCCCGGTCAAACTCCAGCCATTCCCCGAATTGCCGCTATTACCATTGCCAATCGCCTGCCAGTCGGGCGTTATGGCATGGCCCTTATTTACCATTAATTGGTTTGTTATTGAATCATATACCAATAGCCCTTTGGCAGGACCGGGAATTGTATTTACTGCTGTGGTTGTCATGCGGGGTATGAGTACGCCCTTTGCATTATTGCTGATATCCAGCTGAGCGGAGGCATGTGGCGCATTGGTACCAATGCCGACATTTTGAGCAAACAGGTAGTTCGAACAAAGAACTATCAAAATCCCGGCAATAAAAAAAGCTTTGCGCAGCCTGGGCTCAAAGCTTACGTTCTTAATTATACGCATTTGATAAGGTTTAAAAGTCCGCCTTCTGAGGGCAAATAGTTTTGATTGGACAAATCTGCATTGATTTATACCCGGCTGAAACTTCTCTTTATCGGAAATGCGCTTTACTTGAGCAGAACTTGTGAAATTCCGATTTTGATTGATAATCGATTTGACCAATAACTGCAATACCGAACGAGCGCTCGCTTTGGATGATTCGTCAGAGAGAGGTTTGGCCATTGTATACTTGAACAGGGCCAATAAAGTCAATCATTTTGAAATCGAAGGTGGCATTACGGTACCGTTGCGAATCCCCGTATCAACTTACGAAAAGCACTGAAAGAAAACGCGGTCAATATCATTCTCGTAATAACCTCCATCGGGCAGCCTGAAACTCCGCCGGGCCGATGAACAACTACCCAAAAAATAAAACAAGCTGCCTCTTATCTTGATATAAGAGTCCTCGATCACATAATTGTAAGTGAAGACGGTTACTATTCATTTGCTGATGAAGGGTTGATTTAGGTCTAAAATGACGAGGATTTCTACACCGTAATAGGAGAATAATACTTTTAAAAATCGTTTTTTTCACTTGGATCTGGCCCCACAGACAAGGATATTTGCTTACTGATTAATCATGGCTTTCCAAAGAGGAACCAGATAACTTGATACTAGTTAAATAAGGATAGATATAGGGCTGGTAGATCTGCAGTTTCTGCGGACCACTGATATTTTACCAAGACTAATTTGGTAGGTTGGAAGGAGGGGGAGGGAGGGCCCCGCTGAGGGGAAATGTCCGCCTAGTAATTCTATCCCCACAATCAAATTCATTCCAGCTCATACATCTTAGTTCTCCTCAACCCTCTTTAATAACAGCAACATCATCCAAACATCAATTTTCAACTCGATCGGGAAGGAGTAAGATTAAAACGAGAAGGTCTAAGGGAATCATCAGTATAAAATTATTCCTCCAGGTTATACCGCGGGTCTGTCGCCATTCGCTTCCTGATCGTGGCCGGATGCATATAACGTTCGTTTCTCATCATCGGTTCCTGGTCCAGGTTTGCTCCAAAAGCTTTCCTGACATACATACTCCACGATAATAATTGGTAACCCAAACCCTGTGCAATGCAAATACTGTCGGTCCTGAATTCGAATCGATCCATGAATTTGGAAGAGAGGTTTCCCAATCCTATCCTGATCAATCCGGCCGTTCCCCGGGTTGAAAAATCAATGATATGACTGAGCTCATGCCCGATCACGCCAACCTGGGAATTAAAATCAAGCTGCTGCATTAAGATCGGTGATAAAAATTCAGTGCTGGCTGAGCTGATCGTTATGATATATTTCCGCTGGGAATGACTGAACAGGATATTTGACCAGGCAGGCCGCGAAGCTAAGGGCACCCGCGTGGGCTTTACCCTGAATTCTATGGCAATATCCGACAATTGAGGAAAAAAAGACAAAGCAATAAGGATGGGCTTTTCAAAGGAAGCGGGTATCTCCTTGTATTTCCCCAAGGAGGTTTTCCATTGAGCATATTGCTCCGGGCTAAAACTATCGGCGGTAAAATTCTTCACCGGAGTTTGCGCTGCACAAAAAAGCGGAATCCAGCAAGCCCAAATCCATTTAATTATTTTTCCGGTCATACTGTTTCATGATCAGGTAGTTATTGTTGTAGTATACTGCTGCGTTAACAGCAGACCTGCAATTTCCTGCACAATGTCTTTGGCCACTTCTTTTTTATCTTTTAGCGCAAATTGCTTTTGTTTCAAATCATTTGTGAGGATGGTAATTTTATTGGTATCATAGCCAAAACCAGCATGGGCATCATTCATCGAATTCAGGATAACCATATCAAAATTTTTACGCTCCAGTTTGGCGGATGCATGAGCCAGTTCATCATTGGTTTCCAATGCAAATCCTACAGATAACTGTTTTTCATTTTTGATTTTACCAAATTCAGCGGCAATATCTACATTTTTAACCAGGTGAATGGCAAATTCCGAATCATCCTTCTTGATTTTCTGCCTGGCGATGCGTGCGGGCCGGTAATCTGCCACGGCAGCTGTAAATACTGCTATCTCACAGGTTTCAAAATAACGACAACAGGCCAGGTACATTTCAGCAGCGGTATTGACCGCGACTATTTTTAAATGGGGATGTGCTAATCCCAGCTGTACGGGCCCGGAAACGAGGATTACTTGCGCGCCGAGTTGCAGGAACTGTTCCGCGATCGCATATCCCATCTTACCCGAAGAATGGTTGCTGATATAGCGGACAGGATCAATGGGCTCCCGGGTAGGGCCGGCCGTGATCAATACTTTTTTATTGTAAAAAACTGTTGTCAATGCGAAGATTTTAGATCCCTAATTTCGGCATGTTAACACATGAATGCTGTCGGCTCCCCTACATAAATAGTAATAACGTTGCAGGAGTTCTGTCGCTAACCCCATTCAATACCGGAGCGCGGTATAATTTTTTCCCTGCAATGGCTGCCTGTCACGGGCATTCCGGAATGAAAAAGGAACGGTATAACAAGGGGCTTTTTTGCAGGAGCTGATGATATCGATATGTAAATGGGGTTCCGTGCTGATCCCTGTATTGCCACTGAGGGCAATGGTATCGCCCGGGTTTATACGTTGATTCATTTCAACCAGCACCCCACTCTTTGTAAGATGCATGTACCGGGCCACCGTGGAATCATCATGCAGGATCAGCAGGTAATTCAATTCCTCGTCTTTCCCATTTCCGTCTTCGAATCGTTCTTCCAATCTCCTGACTATTCCACCCCGGATCGCTGTTATATAGGAACCAACCGGCATCCTGAAATCATAGGCATATTTAAAAACATCATCGTGTGAAAATTTACCGCAATTGCCCTGGAGCAGGTAATAAGTTTGACCAACAGGATAAGGCAAAACATAGAGGGGTTTTGAATGATTGCTGCAGGATGGCGCAGTTACAGGTTTTTGCTGGTTGGAACAGGCAGCAAAAAAAGTTAAAAGCCATATTTGCAGGAATTTCCTCAAACTGTTTGATTGACGGTATTGAATCATTTTTTTATTCGCCAGGGGGGATTTAATTTGTTTTCGCCGGCGGCATAGAGGCATAATAAGTGACCGTCGGGATCTTTCAGGTAAGCTTCCCGCCAAAGCCAGGGTTGGTCAATGGGCTCCTGGTCAAAAACAAATCCTTTTTCTTTGAGTGAGGTTACCGCCACATCCAACTGCGAAATTTGAAAGTAAAAGATAGTTGACCCCGGTTGAACCTCGCTGGAAATATGAATGGAAAATGTCGCTTCATTACCTGGCACGATGAAACGACAGTAATGATCGGCTTTAACAATCAGTTCCAGCCCCAGCCGGCTATAAAAATCAGTTGATTTTTTGATATCGCTGACGGCGATGGTTACATGATCAAGCTCCATGACCCTTATTTATCATTATCAAAGATAATATCCGCCCGGAGTATGGGAAGATCTTTCTCCAAATGCAGGCGCTGTGCCGCATAATAAAAAGTGTCATAATCATGGATAAGCCGTGGCTCATCGAGCTTCTCCACGTTTCGCCGCAAAGCCCTTTGCAGCCCTGTCTCAAAAGAGCAATCGATCCAGATTTTCAGGTCATAGTATTTGAAGTATTCCTCCTTAAAAAGCAGGATGCCTTCTAGTAAGAGGATATCCAGGTCATTGTATTCATATGTATACGAATAATACCGGTCCGCATCTGTACGGATCAGTTCGGCATCAAGTCGGATATTTTTATGAATCTTCAAAGGGAGGATAAGTTGCCGGAAAAAATCCTCCCAGCGAAAAATATTATTATACAGGTTTTCGGCGGGGTTTTCCTGTTTCAGGCGGACCGGGATTGGTGTTTGCCAGGGATCAATATTGATATTGGCCACCCGGTAACCCGATTTTTCCAGTTGCTCCTGTAGCTGTTGGGTAATATATCCTTTGCCAGAAGCATCGATGCCGCTGATGGCCACAGTAAATAATTGCGGGTCTCTATGCATATGGTGAGCCACTTTTACCTGTTCCGCCAGCTTATCAATTGTACTGATCATGTATTTCCATATACTTTAATAACCGTTTCCCGCAGGGCCCTTGCTTCCGGCGAACAATGATAAAAAATAATATCCGCGATTTCCTGGGGCTTAACCCAATCTGCAAAGTTCGCGGCAGGCATGGACTGGCGGTTTTGGGGCGTATCAATAGTGCTGGGTACAATGATACTGGTCACCACATCCACGCCTTTTGCTTCATCATTGAGTAAATCAGCCAGGCGAAAGACCAGGGACTTACCCAAGCTATATGCCACCATCCCGTTGGCATGAAAAGAATGCAGCCCGGGCCTGGAACCGGTCATAAAGATCCGGCCCTGTCGCTGTTTCATCATCTGTAAAAAAGCGGGACGAACAATATTATAGGAAGTCTCAAAGTTCAGCCGGATCTGCTTATTTATATCCTGTGTTGAGGTTTCCATAACCCCACCCATCGCAAATCCTCCTACCGTGGAGACTACCGTATCGATGCTGCCATATTTCCCCGCTACGGCTTGCACAAAACTGGCACTATCATCTTCCTGCAAGAGATCTACCGTTGCCCTTTCAAACCGGAGATCTTCTATCTCGAAGGGTGAGTTGTCATTCGGAACAAAAGTCCCAACTACGAAATAACCCCGTTCGAGAAATTTTTTGACGATCGCCTTTCCCATATTACCCGAAGCCCCTGTTACAATTACGGTTTTCATAAGTAATAGTTTAATTCATGGCCATGCGCATGCCCAGGAAAATGGAAATGCTGTTTAACTGGTGACCCTGGGTCCGCAGGGATGAGATCCAATAAGATCCATCCAGGAAAATCGTATGAAGAATTTTTGAACTTGTATTGATTCCGATCCGTCCCCCACTCCTGCCCAGTATACCGCCCTGGCGGGTTATATCCTGGGTGATCACATTGTTCTGTTCATCCAGCGCCAGGCGGGGTTCGCCGATATTGATATAACCAGTGCCCAGGTATAAAGATCCAAACCAGTCTGACTGGCCAAAAGGAAAGTTCTTTCCCCCGTTTACACCCACCATAAAAAGCGAACTGTTTGTGTTCTGGAAAAGAAAGTTGGAGTTTTCATCTTTTACCTGCTGATCGTATTTCAGCGTATTGAAATTTGCTTCGAGCTGCGCAAACCAGTTATGGGAAAAGTCCTTCTCAAATCCTGAATTAAAGGCCACAGTTGAACGGAATACCCTGCCCAGTGAACCCTGTATCTTATTAATCCCGATGCCGGTGGTCAGGTGAATTTTTTTATTCGTTTCCGCTTGGGCAATGGCTAAACTGCCAAATCCAAAAACAAAAAATATAACTAATCCTTTTTGCTTATTCATATTATTGATTTTACAACTGAAGAACTGTATCTTATTCCCAACTGAATTTACCACCGGTATTTACCCTGATCTTGTAGAGACTGCTATGTGCAGTCATGTACAAAGTTTTGCCATCATCACCCCAGGCCATATTAGCCGGCCGTTCGGGTGTAACGATCTTACCCAATAATTTACCATCCGGGCTGAGTATCCAAAGTCCCCCGGGGGCGGATACATACAAATTACCCAGTTTGTCCACCTTCATACCATCCAAAGCCTCCTCATCCTCGGTGAGGTTCCAGTCAAAAAATATTTTTCCATTTTTCAGGCTGCCATCAGGCTGCACTTCGTAGCGCCATAAGGTTTTGGTATGATGGATATCGCGGATATCCCAGTTTGTAACATAGAGGTATTTCTCATCGGGCGAGAAGGCGATCCCGTTCGGACCACCCAGGTCCGTTGAAATCAATTGTGTTTTCCCATTCCTGATCAGATAGACTCCCTGGTGCGGGGTTTCTTTTCTTGCATCCTTATAAAAATTGGGGAGGCCATAGGGCGGATCGGTAAAATAAACAGTGCCGTCGCTTTTTAATACCACATCATTGGGGCTGTTCAAACGTTTGCCATCATGTTTATCAGACAATATGGTCACCGGCCCTTTTTTTTCATGGCGGATGATGCGGCGATTGCCGTGTTGAGCTACGATCAATCTTCCTTCCTTATCAATGGCGAGTCCATTGGAACCCGGTTGACCATATTCTCCAATATCCGCTCCTGTATAACCACTATGACTCATGTATACAGTGACATTATGATTGGCGGGATTGTAACGGTAAATCGTATTCGTGTTGGGATCGCTGAACAGGAGATAACCATCGGGATGCCATACAGGTCCTTCGGTAAAGGAAAATCCATCCGCTACTTTTTCTACCCGGGTACCGGGGTTAATAATTTCATCCAGTTTTTTATCAATCGTATAGATACGGCCAATATCCTTCCAGGCTGGATTTACAGGCAATCCTTCTTTATAAAAATCAACTACGGCATTGCGTACCCAGATATAGTTTTCCGGCAATTTGCCAAGGGGTCCGTTGATCCCTAACACGTGAATGGTAAATTGATCTCCGGCTTTTGCATTGTTTGTTAAAAGCACACGGTTCCGGGTATTATATCCACTGATCAGTCCATTGCCGTTTTGCCCAAAACCCAGGGCCTGTTTGCCATTCACCCAAATTTCACTGTAATCATCAACCACGATTTCAAAAACAGCGCTAGTTCCGGCGGTCTGCAAGTTGCCAATCGCGGCAGGAATCGTCAATTCGATCCTGTACCACACAAAGGAGAACAAGCCAGTGCCCTGTCTGTCCTCCAGTTGCGTGGGATTTACCTGAACAAAGCCTTTCTCGAAACCATCATCGCCAACCTGCGGATCTAAACGATGTGTTTGTATGGCCGCCCCGGTAGGATAAAGCGGAAGCGCATCACCAGCTCCTTTTTGGGGGCCGGGCAATTGAAAATTCCTGTCTGCAATCTGCGCAGTTTGCACATACCATTTTGCACTTAGCAACGCGGCTCCTTCATTCGTTCTTAGATCGGCGATAGCGGAGGGCTTGCCGACTGCCAGTTGCCTGGTTTCCTGTGCCCCGGCCACCAGCAATGCGATAAGAGCGGCCAGTAAAAGCACATAGATCTTCCAGAAAGCATAAATACGTATCATAAGTTTACTTCTTGTTTTTTTGATCCACTTCAGTAAAGGCAATTAACATGGTCAATATACCTGTAGCGGTACCGAGGCTCATGCCGGCGGCTATGTTTTGAAAGATTACTCCGATGGTTGTGCCTATGGCAAGGCCCGTCAGCACCCAGATAAAAGGACGGCTCTTCCTCATCAATCAATTTTTGCTTTGCTGCCCGCAATAGCGATCTCTTCATCCTGTTGAGCGCTCGAAGCACCGCTCACACCGATGGCGCCAATCACCTGCCCGTCGAGTACGATTGGAATGCCGCCCTGCAGGAATGTATGACCGACGGTGATCAATGCCTGTCTTCCGCCATTGATGGAATTCTCCAGTTTAGCGGAGGGAGCTTTAAAAATTGCCGCAGTATTGGCTTTTTTTACCGAAACTTCTGCGGAAGCTGCAAAGGTTCCATCCAATCTTTCCAGGTAAACCAGGTTGCCTCCGTTATCCACTACTGCAATGGCACCACCAGGGGCATTGTTGGCCTTTGCATATTTCACAGCTTCGGCTACTACTTTCTTTGCCCCTTCCAGCGAAATATTCCGGGCGGCAATTGTCTGCGCTTTTGTTTGCGATGCCATCAATACCATGGCAGTAATAGCGAGTGTAGCTGCTATTTTATTAGTAATCATTTTTTCTTCTTTTACTTTTTAATGGAATAATTATTTCGTATCGGCGGCTGGTTTAGCGGGCTTGTCAAATTTTACTTTTTTCCCGGCATGTTTTTTTACCTGCCCCGGCCAGTTGGAATCAGCTTTACTGGTATACCCGGCTACATCTTTATGAAACTGTGTATAGGCATCCTGCGAATGCTGGAGGATCAATCGTCCATCAATCACATCAAAGATTTCCGGGTTGATGGGACGGAGTTTATTCAACGCCATTGCGTAACCGCAGAAGGCACCATATTGGGGGGCAAACATTTCCGGATGATCCTTGAACATGGCCGCATTCGCATCAGAAGAAAACCAGTACGTAGCTCCATTATAACGGGCAGAATATTTGGGATCACCCTTCACGGCTTTCATTTGTGTGAAGTATGCCACCGCATCATAGCCCTGGAGTGTAACACCTTCGGGATCGGTATTATTCAGGAACCCTTTTTCGGCATCTGTCACGATTTGCTTTCCGCCTTTCTCCGATACCTTAGGCCAATATTTATCAGCCAGAGAAAGGTTACCCGCAACATCCTTATTCCATCCGTTCACAGCCCGCTGGTTATGCTGGATCACCAGCCTGCCATTCACAATGGAAAACGTGTTCACATCAATCGGTGCTACCCTGCCCAATGAAACAGCATAAGCGCACCAGGCGCCAAATTGCGGCTTGTATTTTTCCGGGTTTCCTTTAAATAGATCAAGATGTTCCTGCGAGGCGAAATAATAAATCGCATCTTCATATTTGTACTGGAATGTACTGCTTCCTTTTACCGGTTTATTATCCGTAAAGAAAGCCACGGCGTCATACCCGTCAAGGATCACCCCGTTTGCATCCACGTTATTAAAACGCTTCCCGGTATGGGATTGTGCGTTGGCCCCAAGAGAAACGATAATGCCCAGCAAAAAGATCATGCCTGCAAATACGATCTGGTAAAAATGGGCTTCGCCGGCTTTGCTTTTCTTTATCTGCTCCACCTGCAGCAATTTCATTCGACTATCCATGGTAATTTTTTTTGTAGATACAAAGAAACTATCACTTGCGGCGCCTGGCTGTCTGCCAGTTTACAAACTATAGTTTAGGCCATAAAAAAAGCCCGGTACTGTCGGGCTTATTACAAAAATCGCATCCTGAATAATCGCTAGTTGGCTGCAGTGGCTGGTTTATCGTATTGAACCGGTTTACCAATATGATCGGCAACGATAACAGGCCAATTCTTATCGGCCTTTGCCGTATTTTTTTCCAGGTCTTTATTAAAAAGATCGTAAGCTTCCTGTGTATGTTGCAAAATGAGGCGGCCGTTTACAATTTGATAAATCATGGGATCAACCGGGCGAAGTTTACCAATACTAACAGCATACCCGCAAAAAGCACCATATTGCGGAGCATATTTGGCAGGTTCCTGTTTAAATAATTCTGCATGTTCGGCAGAAGCAAACCAATAGACCGCACTTTCGTGCTGCGCGGAAAACTGAGGGCTCCCTTTCAGCGCTTTGTTATCGGTAAAATAGGCAACCGGGTCATAGCCTTCGATGATCACTCCATTTCCGTCAAGGTTAACCAGATAACCGTTGGTTGCTTTGAATACCGGTTCCTTAAAGAAAATAAGATAAGTTGCGCCAGCAAGCACCAGCACCAGGATGGCAGCTACCAGGATCTTTTTCATGTTTGTTTTTAAGCAAAATAAAACCGGATTCACCCGAGGGATTGTCCGGTTTTTTACAAAAATGATGAAATGCTATGAACAATAATCAGGCATGTGTCGCTCCCTGCTCCTCCATTTGCGGAATGGCAGATTCATCCATGTAGAGTATTTCCCATTGATGACCATCCGGGTCGGCAAAACTATGTCCGTACATCCAGCCATGGTCCTGCGGTTCGGCATAGATAGAACCACCCGCTTCCACTGCTTTCTTCACTATTTCATCCACTTTTTCCCGGCTTTCCGCATCGAGGGCGATCAGTACTTCGGTTGTTTTGCTGGCATCACTAATGGGTTTCCTGGTAAAGTCTTTAAAACGTTCTTCCACCAGCAGCATGGCAAAAATGTTTTCGCCGATGATCATACAGGTAGCCTTATCATCAGTAAACTGGGGATTGAACGTAAATCCAAGCTTGGTAAAAAATTCAATGGATCGTTGAAGATTCCTGACGGGTAGGTTTACAAAAATTTTCGTTGCCATCGTTTCTGATTTTATGAATGATTAATTAATACTCGAAATTATGGTCCAAAGCTACCATGCCCGGAACCTAAAATCCAAGTGTAATTGCGACTTTGGGCAGGCGAGTTGCGACATTTGGAAAGGTCTGCGATTATTTGTTGCGTTTATAGGTACCCATTAGTTCACCAAAGGCGATGATATGCGGACTCATTGCTTTTTCCAGTTGGGCTTTAGTGGTGCTGGCAGGTAAATCGAGTAAACTGCTTAATGCATAGATTTTAAAAAAATAACGGTGCACACCCGAAGGCGGGCAGGGGCCACCATAGCCGTTTTTGCCAAAATCATTGAGTCCCTGTACACCATGCATTTCGTCTTCATCCAGGTGATGGGTTAGGGGAATATTCCAAACAACCCAATGCACCCAGTCACCTCCGGGAGCATCGGGGTCATCTACAATTAATGCCAGGCATTTGGCATCTTCCGGAATCCGGCCAAAGACAAGGGGCGGGCTGCAATTAATTCCATCACAGGTATACTTTGCAGGAATGGATTTTTCATGTTCAAAAGCGGGACTACTGATTTGGAGTTGTGCATAGTCTACCGCGCGGGTTGCTTCAGCTGCTTTTTTGGTATTCATGATACTTAATTTATGGTCCTTCTCCGGGTTCCGGTGGCTCATAAGGCGGTGTTTCCTCTTCCTCCTCGTCGGGAATCTGGTCGGGGTCCTCTTCGTTTTCAAGCGGTTGTTCGGGATCTACCGGAATCTCTTTTTCCGCCGGTTTTTCAACCGGAGGATGGGGTCCGGGTTTTTTCATTTTCTTAGCCATGCTGCAGATTTTACATTTTTAAATCATATCATCACACTCCAAAGGGATAAGTTTCCGGCATTTGATGACCCCTTGGTTCCAGGTGCAGGGGATGAAGTGCCTTCGTTTGATCCAGGTGGATAAAACAATCGTAACGCAAAGGCATAATACTGGGAACATAATTGCCATAATGTTCACGTTGCGGGCTGTAGACTACACCAATGGCCCGATGCCCCAGGTGATTTTCCATAAAAGCATCATCGTGCATAAAATCCTCCATGATGAATAACTGGTCCCTGGGGTTGGCCTGGTGCACCAGCCATTCCCAGCTTCCCTGTTTGGCTTCAGGCACGTTCATGATCTCCATCCTGGCTCCCCAGCTCCGGCCAGCCATTACAGAACCCTTCCAGGAACCAAATCCTACCAGAACTACATTATGATCACCATAATTAACTCGTGCCAACTCACCGATATTATACATTCCTTCATTGACCATATCGGTAGCCCTGGCATCACCGATATGAGTATTATGTTCCCATACTATCACCTTAGCATCTTCGCCATGAAAATTTAACACGCGATCCAGCGTATCGGCCATATGCCGGTCTCTGATATTCCAGCTATGGGGACCGCCGGCAATCATGGCGCGGTAATATTTTTCCGCATTAACTGCTATCAAAGCATTTTGCTCCGCACTGAAAACATTCTCATAATCCGAATTATAGGAAGGCAGCCGCTGCTGAATTTCTTTTAATAGCCCGATCACTTCCTGTTCGCAAAGTTCCGGCACCAGCCTGGAGGCTCGCGCATAGGCAACTCCTTCTTCGCCCCGATAGGGTTCAAAACAACGAAAAGCTTCAACGGCCAGGTTGTAGGCATGATTATCTGTTTTTAGCAGGTATTGCATAATGCTTTCCATGCTCTCCCATAAACTATAAACATCCAGCCCATAAAAGCCGGCTTTTTTATTAGCTGGTAGCCCTGCGTTATACTGTTGTAACCACTCTGCCAACGCAACAATTTCCCAGTTGGCCCACATCCAGGTTGGCCAGCGATCAAAAGCATGCAAAACGTCGAATGCCGATGTACCGGCGATGTCATATCCTTTGATAAAGCGGTTCAACCGGTAACAATCGGGCCAGTCGCCTTCCACAGCAATAAAACGGAAACCTTTTTCTTCAATTAGTTTTTTGGAAATATAGCTTCGCCAGGTATAATAATCATGCGTACCGTGGCTGGCCTCTCCCAGCATCACGATCCGGGTATCCCCGATGCGGTCAAACAGTGGCTGAAGATCCTCTTTACTTTGAAGCGGGAACGATCGTTTCCGGATGCTTTGGATAAGTTCTTTTTCATCCGCTCCTGCATGCCTGGTGAAATATTGGCGCATTCCTCCTAAATGATGACATACAAATTATCCCAAAACTGTGCCTGACCCTATGAGTATGATCATTTTTTGCTCTGAGAGCAATCATCCCGGAAGGTTCCGGCGATCCGTAGATTTATAATATTAAGTAGATTTATACTATTAAATACTATCTCATGCAAGGTCAAATCCAAACCATCAGCACCCTGCATCAATTACTGGACTATGATGCAGGCAGGTTTATCAATGCAGAAACCCAGTTAAAAAATCACTTGCCAGCCTGGATCGGCCAGGCTACGACTGTTAAATTAAAATCCATTTTACAGAAATACCTGGAAGTCGTGGATGAACATATCCGGAAGCTGAATGATTTTTTACAGGAAGAACAGGTGGCTGCGGCCAGTATTTCCCACCGGGTCATGCATGCATTTTTGGAAGATAGCCAGGAGAAGCTCAGTCTCTGCTCGGATCCCGAAGTGAAGGATGCAACCCTGCTGGCATCCGTGCAACTGATCAATCATTATAAAATCAGCCTCTATGGCACGGCTGCGGCCTTCGCCAAAGCCCTGGAGATGGAAAAAGCAGCCGCAGTTTTCCATGAAGCTGAAGTCAATGAAAAACAATTTGATGATCGCTTGTCCCAACTGGCCACTTTCGAGATAAACAACCGGGCCAAAACCCCTATCGTTTTACCCGGATAGATGGGCTTTCCACTGGGTAATTGCAACTCGCTTTTCTTCAAGGATAAAGCAGCAGTTATTTTTTGTCCGGGTTTAAACCATGACGAAAATCATCCCCATCGCTTCCGGGAATCATTGGCTGCAAATTTCAAATTTTCCATTTTTATAGCTGAAAGACCTGGTGATCCAGGCAAGCATCTATAGCGCAGGAAGCCAGGTCTGGCAAGATTGTTCACATTTAAATCGCAGCGCTATGAAAAAAATTTTATTTCTCTTCGCTCTGTCAATTCCCGCATTCTTTCAACATAGTTTTTCGCAATGCCTTGTTACCAACCCTGCTGTTGAACTACAGACAGCCACGCAAATGCCAGGCGGCTGTGAAGTTATTTTTAATCTCAGTTGGGAACAGGAAGTAAATGCAGGTAATAAATTTGCCTATATACACCTTTGGCGCACTGACCAGTATCCAAACCTTTATGCCAGTGGACAAGCTTATGCTCATTCCTCCGACTTCCCGACCGTTCCCGATCTTTCCAATGCCCTGGCAACGATCGTCATTGATGGAAATGGAACAATTAGTCCCGTGATCGGAACTGAATACCATCCCATTCCCGCCGTTTCGGTATTGACAACTGGCTTATCAGTTAAAAAAGAAATAGTCAATTCAGTCCGGGAAAGAATGACCCTCCGGAATATCCGGGTGATGGTTCCCACCTGCAACGGGGCCGGCATTACCGGTGATATCTGGGCCAGCCAGGCTGACAATGGCAAAAACGTACACTGCGTAAGTGCAGGAGTATCGGTTGTTGTTGGTAATCCCAGGGTAACAGGACTCTTGTTTTGCCAGTTGCCGAGGCAATACAGTATTCAGATCACGAATGTTGGGGACACCAGCGTTGAACTTACTTACAATGTGTATATCGACGAAGGCGACGCGGATTATGAGCCTACCAGCCATGATCTGAAAATTACCTCTACAGCCATTGGACCTTTTATCCTGGCCCCCGGTGCTGTTTACCAATCCGGCATACAATCTTACCTGCCCTATTCAAACCTGAAACCTTATTCGGACAATGGATTATGGGTGGAGGTGGCTGAAACGGGTAATACCCATAAGACTATTTATTTCATTTCGAATTCCTGTATCCCGCTTCCTGTCAATTTTGTATCCTTCAGTGCGGTGAGAGATGAATCCAGCGTGAAATTGACCTGGGAAACCAGCCAGGAAAGTGATTGTTATGGATTTGAGATCCAAAAAAAGGTTGGGAAAGATTTTTCAACCATCGCGTTCGTGGCCAGCCTGGCCCCCAGTGGCAATAGCCAGTCATTGCTAAGCTATCAATACATTGACTTTAATCCAGTAAAATCCGTCAGTGAGTACAGGATCAGGCAAAAGGATCTTAATGGACATGCCAAACTCACCGAAATACGTTTTGTGCGTGGCATGGGCCAGGAATCAGGTATGCTGATTTATCCCAACCCATCCGTAAACGGGCAGGTTAATGTCTTGTTTGACTCAGAAGGGAAAAAAGATGTTGTTCTTTACGACAATGCGGGTCGGCTGATCCGCCAATGGAGGGCTGTTCCGGGAACTGTTTTACAGATCAGTAACCTGAAAACCGGTCTGTATATCGTAAAGGTTATTAATGTAGAAAGCAAGGCAACTATGAGTAAAAAATTCAAAGTTATCTTTTAAAACATTGAATGGATGGGAAGGAAAGAAAGGTCCTTTGGGGCCTTTCTTATTTTCTAACGGGAAGGTAAATAAAGTACCCATTCACCCTTACTTCGAATGTCGTCGAGATGTCCTACTAACCCGGTTTCATCTTCAACCAGGTGAACATGAATATTACTGCTGTGATGGGTGAAGATGCCATGATCCCGCTCCGAATAAAATCCCAGCACATTGATCTTTTTCTGCCGGATTGTTCCGTTGTAAGCAAATAGCTTATGATTGCCGGCAGTATGTGACACACTATCTTTCCAATCTATCACGTGATAGTCAGCCTGGCCGGGAATAATTTCTATCCTGAAAACAAATGGAACAGAAATATCATAACCATATTCGGTTGCTTTGCCAGCAACTATCTTTTCCAGTTCTGCATAATTTCCGATACTGACATTTACTGTAATTTTTTCCCATTCCTTGGCGTAACAATACACTAGCATGGAGGCTTTGTTGACCTGGTCTTGTTTGTTCAGCAAGCCATTATCCGAGCGGGTGCTCGAATAAATTTTTCCATCCAGGATCAGTAATTCTCCCTTTAACCCGGCCACTGGTCCTAATCCAAATAAATGAGTTCTGTCAAGTGTATCCAGTAAACAGTAAGCGGACAAATCTGCTTTTTGCATAATATTCTTCATAGCCCCGGCTACTTTCACCGGGGGTTGCTGGGTTAATCCTTTTAATGAGAGCATTAAAAACAAATAGCAGAAAAATTCTTTGTTCATAAATAATCCTGAATAAAATGGGTAATTATCTTCTCAAAATAATAAACTAATTAATTACAGAGCGGCAGAAAATAAATAATTGA
>DASUMO010000035.1:0-4931 GCA_036277695.1 Chitinophagaceae bacterium | reverse complement strand
ATATTGCCGACATTGGTGGGGATTACATATCCTCCGATACTCAGAGGTAACTGCACATCAAATATCAACCCCGAGATCGTTCTCTTATAATATTCTATCGATCCGCGTACCCGATTTTTAAATAAACCAAAGTCTACACCGATATCAAATGGATTGCTGGATTCCCAGGTTAAAGGCTGATTGGGTAATTGGGACTGGCGAACGCCTGGTTCTGCCGCATTGTTCCATCCCAGCGCATACAATCCCTGGTAGGCATAATAGGTTCCCACTCCATCATTACCCAATTCACCATAAGAACTCCGGAGTTTGAGCGCATTGATCCAACCCAGCGATTGCATGAAATTTTCTTTGTCGATCCTCCAGGCAAGACCCACACCCCAAAAATTGCTCCAGCGCACATCCTTGAAAAAACGAGAGTTACCATCGCGACGGAAATTAGCGCTGAGGAAATATGTACCCCTGTAATCGTAGTTGAACCGGGTGAGATAACTTTCAATACGGTGTTCGAGCATCGAAGAGGTTAAACTGTTGATGGTAGCAAAGTTGGGGAACTCCACACTCCCTTCCAGGACCTGGCCCTGCCGTTGACCGGATAAAGTTGTAAACGTGTAGTCATAATTTTCGTGACCCATCGTTGCAGCAATATTATGACTGCCAAACTGCTTGTTGAAATCAAGAAGCTGGTTAAATGTATAGGAAATTGTTTTTTGATTTCCCTTGGAAGCACGGCCTGCCGGGGCTCCGTCGCCGACTTTTGTATTCTCATAGGTACTGGAATTGTAATCCGTTACATCAGTGGATATATTGGTTGTAAATTTCAGCCAGGGTGTAAATATCAGGTTGCCATAGGCCCGGGCGCTGATTGTATTGCGGCGGAAAAGATTTTGATTCAATCTTGTCTCTTCCACGATATGACGCCCCGGTGAAGCACCTGGCGCACGATTGGGTATTCCCAAACCGCTTGCACCTAAGTTTCCGTAATCATAAAACCGGTTCCCGTTTGCATCCAGTAAATAATCTCCTGTTGTCATATTGTGGGCATAGACCGGATAAATCGGTCCTATCGTACGGGTGAAAAAGAATGGGTTCACATAACCCGTACTGCTTCCGTCACTGGCCTGGTTTGAGTTATTAATGGCCCCAGAAACATTCAATCCCGTTTTAAACCATTTTAATGGTTGTGTATTAATATTCAGTCGACCGGAAAATCTTCTCCAGTCCGACCTGAGAATAAAACCTTTTTCATTGGTATATCCAAAAGATCCGAAGTAATCTGATTTTTCATTACCTCCTGAATAACTAACCACATATTCCTGTCGGGAGCCGGTTCTGATAAGTTCTTTATTCCAATCCAGGTCATCGGCCCATAAGAGTTCGGCGGATGAATTTAACTTGCCATCCGTCCCTACAATATTGTTAGCAGCCAATCCTTTGAAAGGGTTATAATATAAACCCTGGTTGCCTGCGATATTATTCGTGGCATTTTGAGCAGCAACGGTGGCCGTTTGACCTGTACCAGTCGCCGGGTACATCAATGCGTGTTTCATGGCTTCCCACATCAGGGGATAGTATTGGAAAGCGTCCACCCGCTCATACTCTGGCAATCCCCGGTTGCTAAAACCCTGCATGACTTTAAAGTTCACATTGTTCCTGTTCTTTTTTCCTTTTTTTGTGGTGATCATAATAACCCCGTTAGAAGCCCTGGATCCCCATAATGCAACCGTAGCTGCATCTTTAAGTGTAGTTATACTTTCTATATCCTCGGTGTTGATATTAGCTATGCCTCCATCGTATACCACGCCATCCACCACATACAATGGGCCATCTGCGGCCCCAATTGAGCCAAATCCGCGTATCCGGATGCCGGGGGAACTTCCCGGGCTGCCGCCTGCGGCCGTGGTTTGAACACCGGGACCGGTAGCGACTAATGCATTTAATGGATTTAAGATAGGACGGCTCTTAAAATCTTCATACGTAACCTGGTTGGCCGACCCTGTAAAATCACCTTTTTTTACCGTCCCATACGCTACCACTATGACCTCATCCATATTTTTTGCCTGGGCCGACATAGAGATTGAGATGATGCCGGTTGACGTAATATTCGCTTCCTGGACAGCCATATCAATAGATGAAAAAACAAGTGTTCGCGCATTGGCCGGCACTACCAGGGAATAGGTTCCATCTGATTTTGTTGCCGTGCCTGTGGTGGTGCCCTTTACGATTACTGAAACGTTTGGAAGCGGATTACCCTTATCGTCGGTAACCGTCCCGGAGATGGTCCTTTGTGCCCACACCTGTACTGTAAGCAGGAATAATCCTAAAAGGAAAAGTAAGTGTTTCCTCATGTGTGTTAGTTTTAGCAATAAAAAAATAATCCCTTTAATCAAGGGGGAAATGGTCTGGTTATTCAAGGAGATTGAATGATATTCTTTGAATAGCAGAAAGACAATGACTTGTTAAATATTGCTGCGTGAAATTAACAGGTATGACATTCGTGTGTCAAAATATAATTATGAGCGGTAAAAAAACAATCAATATCTTAAGAATTGGATTATTAATACGCCAGGGGAATACGCAAACAGAAGGCCTCAGTCCTTTCCCCTTCCAGCGTAAGATTACCCACGATCATCTGAACCCCGTTTACTTTCCCCTCTTTCCTTTTAAAAGTAGCAATACCTCCATAGGCCACAATATCAAAAACATCGCCTTCAGTGCGGCGTAACTCCGAACTGCCCATCTCAGATACAGCGAATAATAACCCGTTCTCCAACGAAACGGTAACTTCTGTAACCACGCTGCCTTCCGGGAATTTATATTTTCCTGTATAATGTTGCAGGGTACTGTCTTCCTGGGAATAAGCGAGTTGGAGAATAATAATCCCAATAAACGACAATAGTATTTTTCGCATGTTTTGAATGTTGAATGGAACAAAAATAGGGGAGGAAAATTATGATTTTACAACAACCCAACCAGGCTTAATCAGACAGATTCATATATAATGGCTGCCCCCTGCCCTACCCCTACACACATGGTCGCTAAACCGTATTTTGCTTTCTGCCTTCTCATTTCATGCAAAAGTGTGGTGGATATCCTGGCCCCACTGCATCCCAGGGGGTGGCCAATAGCTATAGACCCGCCGTTTATATTTATTTTGTTGATGTCCAGCCCAAGGTCCCGGATACAGGCTATGGATTGGGATGCAAAAGCCTCATTCAGTTCGATAAGACCGAGTTGCTCAACACTTAGGCCTGCCCTAAACAAGGCTTTTTTAGTAGCCGGAACAGGCCCGATTCCCATAATCGCAGGATCTACCCCGGCAACAGCCATTGAAATAATTTTAGCCATGGGTTTCAGATTATAACGGGCCACCGCCTCTTCACCCGCAAGTAGTAAAGCCGAGGCTCCGTCATTGATGCCTGAAGAATTCCCGGCTGTAACCGTACCGTCCGTTTGAAAGGCTGGCCTTAAAGCAGCCAGCTTTTCCAAAGTTGACTGGCGGGGTTGTTCATCAATTTCAAAAAGGATCTGCTCCTGTTTGGCTCCCAGGATGATAACAGGGGCGATCTCATCTTTCCATTTGCCGGCCGATAATGCCTGGAAATATTTTTGCTGGGATGATAAAGCAAAAGTATCCTGTTCCTGCCTAGAAATATCCCATTGCCTGGCTACATTTTCAGCAGTTTCACCCATACTATATGGATGATAAAGGGCAGCCAGTTTCTTATTCGTAAACCGCCATCCAATTGTAGTGTCATATATTTCAACCTGGCGTTGCCAGGGCGATGAGGTTTTGGCCATTACAAATGGAGCGCGGGTCATACTCTCTACTCCTCCTGCAATCACCAGTTCCGCATCGCCGCATTTAACCTGGCGGGCTCCGTCCATGATTGCCTGCAAACCCGAAGCACATAGCCGGTTAACGGTATTGCCCGCCACACTAACCGGTAAACCTGCCAGCAATGCCGCCATACGGGCTACATCCCGGTTATCTTCGCCAGCCTGGTTGGCATCCCCGGCAATCACATCTTCAATAGCATTGGGATCGATGGATGGGTTTCGTTCAAGCAGGGATTTTATCACATGCGCCAGGAGATCATCGGGCCGGATTGAACTCAATGCGCCACCATATTTTCCAACCGGGGTTCTTACAGCATCAACAACGTAAACGGGTTTCATTCCTTGTTAAATTGAAGCGCAAATATCCGTGAATTCAATTGAATCCCTGAAGGAAGGTTATCTTTGCAGACTCATGAAAAAAGTGCAGAACAATATCAGGCATCTTTCCCTGGCCGACCTGGAAAATTATTTTGAAGAACTGGGGGAAAAGAAGTACCGGGCCAAACAGGTTTATGAATGGCTTTGGCAAAAACAGGCCTTGAGTTTTGCTGACATGACCAACCTGAGCAAAGAATGGAGGCAAAAGCTGGGAGAAGACTTTACCCTGCCGGCACTAACCATTGATGCCACTCAATATTCTTCCGATGGCACGATCAAATCCCGGTTTAAAACCTGGGACGGTCACCTGGTAGAAGGTGTTCTGATACCCACCGAGACCCGGCTAACGGCCTGCGTATCTTCCCAGATCGGTTGTTCACTGAGTTGTAAATTCTGTGCCACCGGCTATATTGACCGGAAAAGAAACCTGGAATTCGATGAGATCTATGATGAAGTGGTACTGATCAACCAGCAGGCTGAAAAAGTACACGGTAAGAAGCTCACCAATATCGTTTTCATGGGCATGGGGGAACCCCTGCTGAATTATAAGAATGTATTAAAAGCGATTGAAAAGATCAGCTCTCCGGATGGTTTGGGAATGAGCCCGCGACGGATCACCGTTTCAACGGCAGGCGTGGCCAAGGGCATACGCCAGTTAGGTGATGACAAAGTGAAGTTTAAACTGGCGCTCTCATTGCATGCAGCCAATGATGCCA
>DASUMO010000034.1:0-4871 GCA_036277695.1 Chitinophagaceae bacterium | reverse complement strand
TACGGGATTCCCAAATAGGATTCTGCAGGACTTCTCCATCGGGCCCAGTCACAATAATAAAAACTTCAGCATTGTTATAAGTATTCACATAGTTCTGCAGCAGGAAGGAGACCACAAATTTTTCAGCTTTTTTAACCTGGTTGGTTTCTTCATCCCTTGCATTTCTCTGGGTAACTGCCGCCAGTTTGAGTTCGGATGCCACAAACACAGAAGCCAGGTTGATCTTTTCCGTCAGCGCTTTATTCTCTTCTTCAATTTTTTGAATATTTTGTTGCAGGCCCCGGATATCCCCATTTAACTGGGCCATTACAGCATTCAGCTTTTTCTGTTCCTCTTCCATGGAACTGTTCTGGTTCCGGAGTTCATCCACGATTTGCTGCAATTCACTGATCTTTTTGCGGGCCAGGGTGAGTTCTTCGCGGGTAGCACCTTTTTTACCCAGTATGCCATTGATCTCCTGCTGGAGATGGCGGATCTGGGAGAGCCGGGTATTTAGTTCAGTTTTTAATGAATCCGTGCTGCTGGCTGTAGAATCGAGCTGGTTATCGAGCTGGTAAATAGTAGTACTATAAATTTTATGGAGCGAGTCGCGGATGCCATCGGCCACCGCAGCCGAATCCTTGATATAGATCTCTGTACGCCGCTGGCTATACATGGTTTTATCGTAGAGATGGTAAACCCAGGTACTGATCAACCCCGCGGAAAGTAGCAACAACAACAGTGACTTGATATCTTTCATTCAATGTATCGGATTCTTAAACGGGTTCAAGCTAAATAATAACTACGGGTCGGCCGCAAAAAATAGTTCACATTGTGGAAAAGTGGATAAGAGGAAAAAGTGTAAAGGAGAGAGAAAGTGAAGAATGAGGAGAAAAGTTAAAAGAGGAGAAAGCTGGGTGGCCATTTAAACCTTTACCTGCATCGAAGGCAGGGAAAAGTTCAAAAAAGCCCTTCTCCTCCTTATCTCTTTTCCACCTTTAATTTCCGAATTAAAGAATTTTGCAATTATCTCCTAAAACGAAAAACCGCCTCGTAAACGAGACGGCTTTCTGCAGGAGTTTATACAACTGCTTTTAACCGAATAAACCACCTTTTTTCAGGCTTCTGACGCCTTCGCCAATCTTGAAGCCATTATGATAAATTTCAATCCGGTAATCACCAGTCTGGAAGTCTCCCTGGCGAATCGGGAATTGTAAGTTCTTACGGGTGCCTTGCTGGTATTCTACAGGAACTACCGTTGTATAGGCCTTATCACCTTCTGTACGGGTAGTCAGTGTACCAGAATTCAACGAAGCATCTGCGATCACTTTACCATCAGGAGCTGTTACGATAATATACATATCAGCGGGACCTGATTTTGCGATACGGTTTTCCACATCAAAAGAAACAACCAGTTTGTCAACTCTTTTTGCCGTAGTTGTGTTCTTTTCTTTACCACTTTTCTTTTCATTAACAGGAGTGATCTGGATATTGGAAGCACTGAAAGTTGAGGCAACATCCACTGTTCTTTCCAGTTCTTCTTTCTGGGTGGTGGTGCTCTGCAGGTTTTGCTCCAGGTCAGCTTTTTCCTGGGTCAGCACCGTGTTGGATGCTGTCAATTCCTGGTTTTCACCTGTTAACCTGGCTACTTCTTGTTCAAGACCGGCAATCTGGTTGTTCAGGTTGGCGATCATAGTGCGGGCTCTTTTCAGGTCAGCCGCCGTAGCATTTTTGTCATTCAAAATACGCTTGATTTCAGCTTTGTTGGCATCAATCTGCTTTTGCAGGTCTGATTTTTCACCTTGCAGGGTATTGTTGGCGCCGGTGATGGAATCCAAACGCATTTCAGCATCATCATACATCATCTTCAGCGAATCCCTTTGGGTCATGTAGTTGGCAGATTGGGTTTCCGTAATCTGCAGTTTTTCATTGTTTTTATTCTTGTCCCAGAGGAAATATCCCCAGGTACCAAGCAGTCCTGCTGCCAGTACGCCGATCAGGATATTTTTATTACTTCTGTTGTTCCGGGGGGGGTCATTGGGAGGTGTGGCCGATGGATAATTCGTGTTTGTCATACTGATGGGTTTTAAAATGTTGTTTTACGATGTTTTTCTCTTTATTGGGATCTTAAAGCGATTATTCGAGGTTACCAGGCCGGTCTGGCACCGGTCCGGGCTATTAAAATCCATTCGGGACACAAAAACGAGAAAACCGTGCCAGAAAGTATTCGTTGCATCCACAGCTGTTAATTTTTTCCCAGAACTTGCTGGCTCAAAGCTTGTACCTTAGCGCTTTATGACTGTGGAAAAGATCATATCGGAATGGCAGAAGGGGGTTTTTAAGCCAGTATACTGGCTGGAAGGCGAGGAAGAATACTATATTGATAAAGCGGTAAACCACGCGGAACATCATATCCTGGACGAAAGCCAGTCGGCCTTTAACCTGACGGTTTTTTACGGCCGGGATGCCAGCTGGGCGGATGTGATCAATGCCTGCCGCCGTTACCCCATGTTTGCCGAACGCCAGGTGGTCATATTAAAGGAGGCCCAGCAGATGCGGGATATTGAAAAACTGGAAGCTTACGTTGAAAATCCACTTCATTCAACGGTATTCGTGGTGTCTTATAAGGATAAAAAAGTGGATGGTCGAACCAGGTTTGCTAAAACACTGAAGGAAAAGGGTGTTCTCATCAGTACCAAAAAAATGTATGACAGCCAGTTGCCGGAATGGACCCAGGAACTGCTGCAGTCAAAAGGGCTGGCCATTTCCCCCAAGGGCCTGGCCCTGCTGGTGGATCATATCGGCAATGACCTGAACCGGATTGAAAATGAAATTGATAAATTATCGCTGAACCTGGTCAAGCGTAAAACGATTACTGAAGAAGATATCGAGGAATTCATCGGGGTCAGCAAGGACTTTAATGTATTTGAGTTACAGGCTGCCCTGGCCAAAAAGGATCTTTCAAAAGCCATCCGCATCATCCAGTATTTTGAAGCCAATCCGAAAGCCGCACCGGTGCAACTGGTATTGCCCTCGCTCTATAGTTTTTTCAGCAAAGTGTTTATGGTATTCGGAGCCGGCAGTCATGATGAGAAAACGGTTGCTGCAGCGATCGGGGTGAATCCTTATTTTATTAAAGATTATATGCAGGCTGCCAACCTGTATCAATATGAAGGGGTGGATAGAATATTACTCTTATTGCATAGTTATAATCTCAGAAGCCTGGGAGTAAATGATGCCGGCAACTCCGATGCTTCCCTGATGAAAGAAATGGTAGTGAAAATGATGAACTGAAGTGGAGCCAGCCCACTGTTGACCGGTTAAAAAACAATTATTCGCACTTATCCCTTTGTCAATCCACGTTTGTGTAGTGTTACATAAATCTGGGCTTGTATTTCACTTTGTTTATTCGAACCCTCTATTTACTTTTTTGCCTTGACGCAAAAGAGTAACAAAAAAAGTCAAGGCTACAGAAAAATGGCTAATAATTACCGCGTAAGTCCAAACTCAGCGAACTCGTTCCGGGCAATCCGTTGATGCCAGACACTACGGACTCAAACAGCGCTGAGTTTCCCGTATTGGGGCTAAGGCCCCATACGGGACGACTTACTTAGTAATTTTCTTAACACCATTTTTCTGAGGCCGTGTCGTTGTTACAAATTTCCGGTAAACGATAGCTGCAGCATTTCTTGTGCCTTGTACCCTGCCTGTCGGCAGGCTGGCCTGTTCCTTGTATCTTTCTTGTACCTTGTCTCCTGGAGCTTGGACCTTTACCTGTGATGGTATTTTTCGTTTTTTAAGATCGTACAGGCCCTGTAGATCTGTTCCGCCAGGATCAGTCTTACTAATTGATGGGGAAAGGTGAGGGGAGATAAGCTCCATGTATAGTTGGCTCTTTTCATAACGGCATTGTCAATTCCATAGGCGCCACCGATCAGGAAGATCAGCTGCCGGGTGCTTTGATTGGCCCGGGTTTGCAAAAAGGCAGCCAGCGATTCCGAACTAAAGGTTTTGCCTTTTTCATCCAGCACTACCAGGTAATCTTCTTTTTGAAGCCAGTCAAGAATTGTTTCGCCTTCTTTTTTCTTCAGGTCCAGTTCACTCAGCATACCCGCATTCCGGGGTACAGGTATAATATTCCAATCGACTTTAAAATAGTTGCTGATGCGGCGCGTGAAATCCTCCACACCGGTTTTAATATAGGGCTCGTGGTTCTTGCCAATACTCCAGAAAGAGATTTTCATGTAATGGTAGATTATTGAATGGGTAGATGGATGGATTGCATGATTGTTGTATGGTTGGATAGTTTGTTGGTTTTGTTTAACGATTCTTTCATCAAAAAACGCAACAATCCTATCAACTATGACAATTCAGCAATCAAGCAATCTATCAATCAAAAAGCCTTCTTCACCTCTTCTTTAATCTGCACTTCGGTAACCGGTCCGTATTTCTCTGCTATTTTCTTTATCTCGGAGGATTTACCCACCAGAACAAATTGCAGTTTTTCCTTCGGAAAATATTTCGCAATAATTTCTTTGGCCCTGTCCAGCGTAAGTTCATCCACTGTTTTTTCGAAGTTGTTGATGAAGGACTCATTAAAATTATACCAGAACATCTGCGTCAGCAGACCGGCCAGTTGCCCGGAAGTTTCATAGCGTGGCGGGAATTGTCCTTTTACATAGTTCTTGGCTGAAGCCAGGGATTTTTCATCAATACCATTATTATGCAGCCTGTTCAGCACTTCCAGCGCTTTATCTATTGCTGGTTCAGTTGACTTATTGGCTGTAAAGGTGCTAATCGCAAATGTGCCACCATTTTTCAGCGGAGTAAAGCGGCTATTGGCTCCATAGGTTAAACCTGTATTAACTCTTAATTCATCGTTAAGCATAGAA
>DASUMO010000033.1:0-5132 GCA_036277695.1 Chitinophagaceae bacterium | reverse complement strand
AATGGACTGAAGCAAACCTGCTGCTAAAACAAATTCGCCGAGTTCCATGGCTGCATCGAACTGCAGCAGCGTCGTAATATAAGGATCGCTTTTGCTGCCTATAGCTAATTCAGTATAAGCATAGGCTTTCCGGAACTGGTGCCGGGTGATGGAATGTTGCGATAAGGCTAATAATATTTCAGGATCAGTATTATGCAAACGGTTTGTAGAAGCTTTTAGCAAAGAATCAGCCGCCAGGCAATCATCCATTTCACCACGCAGCCGGAATAACTGCTGGTGACACGCGGCCTGTTTCATCATGTCAATATAATTTGCAGGATCTCTTTGCAGTCTTTGCTGCCAGAAAGAAAGTTCCCGCTGAACCTGCTTTACCTCGCTTTGTATTGCTCCTTCTACCAGGAACGGATTATAGTCGGCCGGGTTGGTAATCCTTGTCGGGATTTGACAAGTCAGCAGAAATAGTACAGCAAAAAATATGAGCAGCAATCCAGGCTTCATTAAATCAGTATTAAGGTTAAAAAATAACCGGGCCGCAGTTGCAGCCCGGTACTACTATTGAAATTTTCAAAAGGGCGCTGCCAGGTAAGGAAAAACAGAAAGAAAAGATTTGTCATTGGCATTCACATTATCCCTGGTAAGCCCGGGATTTGATCCACCGCTTGCACCCCCAAAAATCAGCAATAGCTCCGTATCAATCACATCATCGGCCAGTGCCCGGCCGGTCAGCACATTGGTTCCATCAAAAAATGTCGTTGGGCCATTCATTTTCACATTCAATACATCAGTCACCAGCGCCCCCGCAAACGTGGCCTTGTCCATACCCAATGCATTGCTGCTGTAACCAAACCCTGTAAGAACGGACAGGAACTGTGCAGTAAAAGCCGCACTCATGGCCGAAGGCGCCGTGGTATTGAATTCATTTTTCCTGGCACTTCCCACGAATACCGTATTGATAGCGGGACGCGCCATCTGGTCATTTTGGATATACGTACCCGATGTATCAAAATTATCATCGACATCATCCTTATCACAACTGGTAGCGCCCAGGCTGACAATGGCGAATAGGGCCAGTAAATAGTGTTTATTAATCCGTAACATGCTTTACAATTTTTGCGTTAAATAATTTATTTCGATTTTGTTTCACCCCACACATTAATGGAAGCAGCATTGCCTAAAAGAGTTTTTGGTAATTCCACAACGATGGACATGACATTGGTGCCGGCAAAAGCATCCACGCCAGGGCTGCGAAAAGCACTTTGTGTGCCTGCCAGAATATCCTTGAAACGGGCCAGGTCGAAAAAGAAAGGATCATCCCTGGGGCCGGCAAATATTTTTATACCGTTTCCATTACTGGCAGTGGCAGGGCTGGTCGCGCCATAGCCGGTAACATTTACTTCAGTAACCGGTCCGTTCGTTCTGACCGTGCTGTTGGTACCGGGAGTGCCGGGAGCAACAGGCCCGTATACCCGCATTTTACCGTTCTGCACAAGGCACTGTATAACCAGGTCTTCAACATTGTCGCCGCTGTTGTCGATATTGAATTCATACATGACATTGGAAGGGAAACTGGCTGTAGCCGTGGCAGCGGGAGAAAGCAGGCCCTGGGTATTTATTACCAATACCATCCTGGAATTATCAGCCGGACTTTGAAATGCATAAATATCGGTAATATCATTGCCGGGACTTGTACTTCCGGCGCCAGTAACTGCGGGTGCATCGATATGGTCAGCGGCAAATAAAACGCCGCCCAATATGGCCATACCGATTAACCCTCCTGCAAGGATTCTTAATTTCATACAATCTGTTTTGAGTTTTTAAAATGAAAATTCTATAGCAGTTTCAGAGCTGGTTAAACAGGTTGAAACTCTTTCCAGATACGGGAGCCGGTTCAATACAGATTGGGTTGATAAAAAAATACAACTGTCCCAATAACCATTTATCCAAAATATTACCGTTAAAAGTGAACCGCCAGTTATATTACCACGTAAATAGCAGAAACCAGCTATTATGCGAAGGAGATCTTTCATTCTTATTATCCCGATTATATTCTTTTCAGCAGGCACCATGGCGCAAAGGGGAATTATCGAAGGCTATATTATGGATGCCGACAGCAAATCCCGGATCGCAGGCGCCAGTGTCAATCTCCGTCCCCGGCATTCAGGGGATCATTCCGATGAATATGGTACGTTTCGATTTCCCAACCTTATACCGGGCAATTATGAATTGGTCATTTCTCATATTGGATACCTGACAACGATTCTGCCTGTTGAAGTGAAAGTTCACGTCAATTCATCCATAGTCGTGTTTTTAAAAAAATCCAACCTGGATCTGTCCGAAATAAAATTGAAAAGTAAAAAATCAAAGGGTAAACAAACCCTGGGCGAAATCGATCTTATACTCCGGCCCGTGAATAATGCCCAGGATCTTTTGCGAATAGTGCCGGGTATCTTTATCGCGCAGCATGCAGGCGGGGGCAAAGCCGAACAAATTTTTCTCCGGGGTTATGATAGTGATCACGGAACCGATATTCAACTCAGCGTAGATGGAATGCCGGTAAATATGGTCAGCCATGCCCATGGCCAGGGTTATGCCGACCTGCATTTCCTGGTTCCCGAAACCATCAGCCAGCTCGGATTTGAAGTGGGTCCTTACCATGCCGATAAAGGCAATTTTGCCACAGCCGGTTATGTTGATTTCCGCACCCGTGATTTCCTGTCTGAAAATTTAATTAAAGCCGAGATTGGCCAATTCGGAATGAAGCGACTGGCGGGGACAATGAAACTCCTGAGCCGGGAAAATGAAGAAAGCCGCCAACAATTTTATATCGCTTCTGAATATATTCTCAACGAGGGCTTTGTTGAAAGCCCGCAGGATTTTCACCGCTTTAACCTGATAGGGAAATACTCAGCCCATTTTAAAAACCAGTCTCAACTATCTGTAAGCGTTATGGGTTTTGACAGTCGCTGGAATGCCTCGGGACAAATTCCCGAACGGGCAGTCAGGCGAAACCTGGTCAGCCGGTTTGGATCGCTTGATAACAGCGAGGGCGGCAACAGCAGCCGCAGTAATTTTAATACCCGTTATAAGAGCAAGATGGGGAAAGACTGGAGTTGGGAAAACCAGTTTTATTATAGCCGTTATCATTTTAACCTCTATTCAAATTTTACATTTTACCTGGAAGACACGATCAACGGCGATGCCATCCGGCAGCGTGAGACGAGGAATCTTTTTGGCTATACCAGCACCATTAGCAAAAACTGGATGATGGGGGAAAAGAAAATAACTACTGAACTGGGAGCCGGCTTTCGTTATGATGATATAAAAGATATCGAACTTTCAAGGGTGAAAAACAGGCAATTCCTCTCGGGGATTCGCAAAGGTGATATACAGGAAGCCAATGGTTTTATTTATTGGAATCAACAGGCAGCGATTACCGAAAAGATTAGTTTCAGTGGCGGTATCCGTTATGATTATTTCCGTTTTGCCTATAAAAATCAACTGGGCGATGAAAAAAATATCCGGGACAAGAACCGGGGCATCCTAAGCCCAAAATTGAATTTCAGTTTCAGTCCTTCAACCCGGTTCCAGGTTTTTTTGAACAATGGGATCGGTTTTCACTCCAATGACAGCCGGGTTTTGCTCGATAGCGGGGCCATTCCTGTTCTTCCCAAAGTTTTCGGTACTGACCTGGGAATAATGGTAAAACCTGTTAAAAACCTGGTGTTAAAAGCAACAGCCTGGCATTTCTATTCCCGGCAGGAATTTGTATATGTGGGGGATGCCGGGATCGTGGAACCTTCCGGTGCAAGCCGTCGTATTGGAATTGATCTGTCTGCCCGTTACCAGTTAAACAAATGGTTATTTGCAGATGCCGATCTCAATATGGCAAAAGCAAGATTAATCGGTGAACCTAAAGATGCCGATTATATACCGCTGGCAGCAACCCTGACCAGCATAGGAGGACTAAGTGCCCGATTTAAAAATGGCAGCGCTGTAGCTCTTCGTTACCGGTTCATGGATGACCGTCCGGCCAACCCCGATAATTCCGTAATTGCGAAAGGATATTTCATTACCGATCTTGCTTTTCAATATCGAATCAAAAAAATTGAATTATTTCTTACGATGGAAAACCTGTTTGACCAGGAATGGAACGAAGCGCAGTTTGACACGCGATCCAGGCTTAAAGACGAATCACAGCCTGTTTCAGAATTGCATTTTACGCCCGGTACACCCCGTTTTCTGAAAACAGGGATCAGCGTTATATTTTGATTGAAATAATTTCAGAGAAGGTTTTGGCAAGACCTTCTTTAAATGAGCAGGGCCGGTAATCCAGGTCTCTACCAGCCTTTTCTATAGAAAAGCCGGTCTTTAGCGGCCTGATGGCTGGCTGACTAAAATCCGCGGCCGTTACTTTTCCCAGCAAAGATTTATCAAGACCCAGCCAGTCTGCTGCTCGGCAGGCCATTTCATAGGGTGTCAGGCATTCTTCCCCGGAAATATGATAGATACCATGGGCTCTTTTTTCAATGACCGCTATGATCCCCGCAGCCAAATCTTCTACATAAGTTGGTGTTCGCTGCTGGTCATTAAAAACCTGGTATGACTCCTTTTTCTCCAGCTTTTCCTTTACCACGGTCAGGAGATTACCCCTTCCTCCATGTGATTTTCCATATACAAGTACAGTACGTACAATGGCCCATTCATGCATGTATTCCTGCACCGCCTGCTCGGCTTCCCATTTTGTTTTCCCATAATAATTTACCGGGCCAGGAATATCTTCCTCCCTGTACATTCCCTGTTTACCATCAAAAATGAAATCGGTGGAAAGAAATACAAAAAAACATTGCTTTTCTTCAGCATTATTCAGCAGTGTAATGGTTCCCTCAACATTGGTTCTGAAAGCTTCCCATTGTAACAGCTCACATTCATCGGGTTTACTCATGGC
Organism: Chitinophagaceae bacterium; assembly: GCA_036277695.1. Classification (GTDB taxonomy): domain Bacteria; phylum Bacteroidota; class Bacteroidia; order Chitinophagales; family Chitinophagaceae; genus CADEDV01. Next base: position 187 of record DASUMO010000033.1, on the reverse strand, counting down.
GCCCGCATGAATCACAATACCCGGGCTGCATTTTTCAAATACGTCGTGCACTGCAAAGGGATCGGTAAAATCCATGGGCAGGTAGGTAAAATTCTTTTCCTGCAGGAAAGGCAGGCGGCATTCTCCTTTACCTGTTGCAATCACCTCGTAATTCTTTTCCAGTAATTGAAGGCAGAGATACCAGCCC
>DASUMO010000032.1:0-4658 GCA_036277695.1 Chitinophagaceae bacterium | reverse complement strand
GTTGTCATTGCTCAGCGCTTTTTTGATCGGGGTAGGCATACCAGTCCTGTTATTTTCCTTTAATGATACCGGGATAGCGCTTTTACTCACCGGTTCGGCCCTCACACTGATCTTCACTTCACTGGCTTTCCTGGCCTCTGTCAAAGCCCGCGACAAAGCCCGTGGTATCGGGGCTGCATTATTGTTATGGTTTTACTTCGCACTGATCTATGACGGGATCTTGTTGTTTCTCTTATTTGCGTTCAGTGATTACCCCATGGAAAAATTTACCCTGCTGATGTCGGCACTCAATCCCATTGACCTGGGCCGGATCTTTATTATGCTGAAGCTGGACATCAGCGCCCTGATGGGTTATACAGGCGCCGTTTATAAGGACTTCTTCGGGAGTGCTGCCGGGATGCTTTTTACCAGCGTCATCCTGCTGGTATGGGTCCTGTTTCCGCTGGCATGGGCCCTGCGGGTATTCAAAAAGAAAGACCTCTGATACTCTTAGCAATAGACTGGTAACCAGTACTCTGGATCCGAAATCACAGCGACTGGAAAAGCTTGTACCACCAAAGCCTGACCGTAAACAGTCGTTCTCCTACTATTAAATCATAATCTGGATTGATCTCCGTCATTTCAATGACCTTTGGACTACTGTAGGTTTACAGGGTATTCGAAAACCAAACGATTTTCAATCATGACACAACAGGCACATAGCGAAAAAAGGAGTGGTAAACTGGCTCCTCTTTCCCAGGAACATGGCGAAGGTTTATTATTTGTAAAACGACTGCGCCAGGGTATTGCAAACCGGATCATGCCCGATACAATCGCGGCATATTGTATATGGTATTGGAAGTACCATATTAAACCTCATTTCCGCCACGAGGAGGATATCCTGATGGCAGAATTGCCAAAAGACAATGAACTGGTAAAAAGAATGTGCGCCGAACATGAAACCATCCGGGAGCTCATGCTTTCTCTGGATAAAGAAGCCGACAGGCCCACCTTAACGCACCTGGCCAACCTGATACATGATCATATTTATTTCGAGGAGGATGAATTGTTCAGGCATATCGAGCGGGTATTGCCTGCCGATTCATTGGAAAAGATCCATCAACAACTGGAACAGAAACCTCTTCCTCATACCGTGGAATGGCCTGATAAATTTTGGGAAATTCAACCAATTGACAACAATGACAGTCCGCATTCTTAAACTCGCAATGGCTTGCCTTCTTTGTATTATTATCGTGGCATTGGTCGTGTGGATCATCCAATAATTTTCTCACCCTAAATCATGCATTATGAAAAAGAATATGGGAAATGCTGACCGCCTGATCCGGATTATCGTAGCAGCTGTTTTTATCGTGATCTATTTTAACAATATACTGCCCTCACCCTGGGGTTTGGTTTTGCTGATCCTGGGAATCGTTTTTGCCCTGACCAGTTTAGTTGGCTTTTGCCCGCTATACACGCTTTTTGGTATTAGCACCTGCCCCAGAAAGAAAACAGCCTGATAAAACCTGATATGTATGCGGGGAATTGAAGAATACTGGCTGCCTTATATCCTATCGCAGGCAGTGAGCCTGATCCTGCTTTGGGTAGCCTGGAAAAAAAAGGGCTGGGCCAGGTTACTGTTCGCACTGCTTTTTTTATATGCGGGATGTTATAACCTTTATATTGGCCTGACCAAACCAGATGAGTATAACAATTTTGCCAGGCTGGCGATCCCACTCTATCGCGATTTTATCGAAGGCTGGTTCAGTACCTACAATTATATAATGATCCCCCTGATCGCCCTGGGACAATTGCTGATAGGGATAGGATTCCTGTTGAAAGGCTGGTGGTTGCGAATGGCTTGTATGGGCGCCATCATTTTCCTGGTTGCTATTGCTCCTTTGATGGTAGGCTCTGCTTTTCCGTTTTCCATTACCGTTTCACTGGCTGCCTGGCTGATCTTGCGGAACAGGGCAGGGCAGGCATATTGGTTTTGGGAAAAAGGCGCTGCCATAAAATCCCGGCAATATGCTTAAGCTGGTATTCCTGGTATTGGTTTTTTTTCATGGTCTTTTACATTTAACAGGATTTGTCAAGGCATTCCACCTGGCCTCCGTTCAACAGGTAACAAGTACTATTTCCAAACCGGCCGGCCTGCTCTGGCTTTTGACTGCCCTATTATTCCTGCTCACAGTCGTTCTTCTCATTATTAAAAATGAATACAATTGGTTAACAGGACTTGTGGCTGTATTCATGTCACAGGTATTCGTAGTCCTATACTGGAAAGATGCAAAATTTGGGAGCATAGCCAACCTGGTTATCCTTTTGCCTTTATTAGCCAATTATGGGCAATGGCGTTTTAACCAATCATACAAAAAGGAAAGAGCAGCACTCCTGGCCTCTGTGAGGCCTTCCGTAAAGCGAACGATTGATATGGGGAATTGGAGAGGACTTCCACCCGTAGTGCAACGATGGCTGGAAAGATCAGGTGTCAGTGATAGGGCTATCCCGGCACATATATACCTGGAACAAAAAGGGGAAATGAAAACCAGCCCTTCGGGTAAATGGATCCCTTTTGCAGCTGAACAATACAGCATACTTGAGCAACCCGGTTTTATATGGAAAACAACAATTAATCCTTCTTCTTTTATCAGCCTTTCCGGCAGAGATAGGCTGGTTAACGGGGAAGGTGATATGAAGATAAACCTGTACGGACTTTATCCTGTTGCTCATGCAGCGGGTTTGGAAATAAGCCAGGGTTCCTTATTGCGCTGGCTCGCCGAGATGAATTGGTACCCGGTGGCTGCGCTGGAAAGTTATGTAAAATGGGAAGAACTCGGTGAGCGATCAGCAAAAGCTACAATTCGTTACGGGAATACCCAGGCATCGGGACAATTTTATTTTACAAACGAAGGTGACCTTGCGGGTTTTGAAGCAGAGCGGTACTATATAGAGGGCAGGGAAAAACCCCGGCTGGAAAAATGGGTAGTAAAAACAGTACCGGGTGCTTATAAATATTTTGACGGGATTCGAATACCCTATCAATCAACGGTGACCTGGCAACTGAAGGCAGGGGATTATGAATGGTTGAAACTGGAGATTGTTTCGATTGATTACAAATAGTTGGTGATGAAGTGAGCCATTAAACCGGGTAGATCTTATGCGACTACCTTTTCCTGTTTTTCAGGAAGGCGAATGATAAAGGAGGATCCATGATTGATCCTGCTATGGGCCTCGATAGAACCATTGTGTTTTTCCACGATCTTTTTACAAAGTGACAAACCCACACCTGTTCCCTCAAACTCGTGGTAACTATGCAATCTTTTGAAGACCATGAAAATTTCTTCGGCATGTTTTTCATCAAAACCGATCCCGTTATCACTGACGGTTATCTCGTAATAATTGAAGCCTTTTAATACCAGTTTGGAATCCTGTTTATGCGGGAAGGCAATTTTTTCAGCCCGGATAGAAATTTTCGGAGCTTCTGTTTTTTTCCGGAATTTAATGGCATTGCTGATGAGGTTATAGAATAATTGCTGCACCATGCTGGGGATCACCCACACGGTTGGTAAATCCGAGTACTCAATTTTTGCTTTGCTTTTTTCAATTTCGATCTCCAGTTCCGCCACTGCATTCTTTACCAGCTGCTTGAGATCGGTTTTTACGAAATCGGATGAGCTATAAGATTGTCTTGAAAAGCTGAGCAGGTCGTTGATCAGGGATTGCATGCGACGGGCTGATCCCGTAATCTTATGGAAATATTTCTGGGTTTCTTCGTCCTGGTTATTCTTCATCAGGATCTTATCGCTGAACACCATGATCTTCCGGAGGGGTTCCTGCAAATCGTGTGAAGCCACATAGGCAAACTGGTCCAGTTCTTCATTGACTGATTTGAGGTGGGCATTATTCTGTAATAGCTGTTCATTGAGTATCCTTACCTTTTCTTCCGAGATCTTTCTTTCCTCGATTTCTTTCTGGAGGGCCTTATTGGCTTCCAGCAGGTTTTTTTCATGCAACTGGAGTTGCTGGTTTTTACGGTAGAGTTCCACAAATACGCTCACTTTTACCCGCAGCAATTCGGGGTTGATGGGTTTGTAGATATAATCCACACCTCCCATGCGGTAGCCTTTAAAGATATATTCCTCATCATAGTCATGGGCCGTAATAAAAATGATGGGAATATTTCTCAGTTTGTCCCTTTCATAGATCAGGGTAGCTGTTTCAAATCCATTCAGGTCAGGCATCTGCACATCCATAAGGATCAGGGAAAAATCGTGTTGATGCAGCAGGATCTTCAGGGCCGCCCGCCCGGAATTCGCTTTGATGATGGTATAGGGATCTTTCTCCAGGATGGCCTCGATGGAAAACAGGTTGTCTTCCCTGTCATCCACTACAAGGATCTTGATGTCCGATTTAGGTTGTTCCCTGAGGCTTCCTGTTTTCATGTTTCCTTATTTATACAACCAAACTCTCATCAATGATAATAGCTGGTCAATTTTCACCGGTTTGGTAATATAATCGGAGGCGCCGGCTTCGATGCACTTTTCCCGGTCGCCTTTCATGGCTTTGGCCGTAACTGCTATAATCGGTAAGGCGCTGTTCTTATGTTCCCGGCGGATCTTCTGGGTTGTTTCATAGCCATCCATTTCCGGCATCATGATATCCATCAATACAATGTC
>DASUMO010000031.1:0-19396 GCA_036277695.1 Chitinophagaceae bacterium | reverse complement strand
CATTTCTTTTAAAAGTGGAGAAACAAACTGGTCTTCCTGGCTGGCATAGATTTCCATCAGGTTCTCAAATAATTTCTTGTCCACTTCCCTGTTGAACTCAGCATACAAGCCCTCCAGGAAGCTTTTTTCCGCCGGCAGTTTTTGTTGATAGGCATTTGCTCCTTCCTTTTCATGCGTATTTACCAGCAATTGTAAATGGTTTACGATGGTAAATAATTCGATTCGGGGAATGATTTCATTATAATAATCCCGCGCCAGACCAAGGGGTTTCAATTCGGCATAAGCCTGCGAGAGATCGTTTAATAAACTTCCATATTTTGTTTTCCAGGCAGGATTAGCATTGACTCTTTGTTGAAAGATCGCCTCGGCAGCCTTCTTTTTTCCTACTGCATCGGTACGGGTGAGACCCAATACCTCGCCCTGCCATTTTTTCCAGGCATTGCTGATACTGGCATATTTTGCGGAATACTGGATTTTAATTTGTTCATCCTTGCGCATAAATCCATCAAGCACTGCCAGGGCTTTATCACGGATAGCAATTTTTGCGGGATCATTGACGGTCATGATCTGATCTACTGCCGAGGAATGGAGGTATTGGGTCGTTCTTCCCGGGAAACCGAAAACCATAGTAAAATCACCTTCCTTTACTCCATCCATGGATATGGCCAGGGATCTTTTGGGTGTATACGGAATATTCTCCGGTGAATAGTCCGCCGGTTTATTATCCTTGCCGGCATAGATCCGAAACATAGAAAAATCACCTGTATGCCGGGGCCAGATCCAATTATCTGTATCCTTCCCGAAATTCCCGATTGAAGAAGGCGGGGCTCCCACCAGCCGCACATCGCGGTAGGTTTCGGTAATGAACATATAATATTGATTGGCTTCAAAAAAACCTCGGATAAAGCCATCCTGGTGAGCCTCTCTTTTCACGTTTTGTCGCAAGAGGTTAATATTCTTATCGATCCTGGATTGTCTTTCACTTTCAGTCATGGTACTCAATACGCCATTTAATACCTGTTTGCTGACATCTTCGATGCGCACGATAAATGTTACAAACAGTTTTTCATTGGGGATCTCCTCGCTGTAATTTTTTGCCCAAAACCCATCGCGGATATAATTATTATCCAGGGTGGAATGGTTCTGGATCGCATCAAACCCGCAATGGTGGTTGGTCAGCACCAATCCTTTGGAGGAAATCACTTCACCGGTACAGAATCCGCCAAAACTGACGATAGCATCCTTGAGGCTCCCGCTGTTAATGGAATAGATATCTTTTGCGCTGATCTTCATCCCCAGGCTCCTCATCTCCTTTTCATTCAATTTTTCGAGTAAAAGGGGCAACCACATCCCCTCCCCGGCACGGCAAATGGATACAACCAATACGAAGGATACAACCAATAGATGTTTCAGGAACTTCATCATAGCTAAATTTTAGAACGCCTCAAAAATATATCTTTCTGTTCTAAGCCATTTTCCGCCCATATATTAAGAATTATCAGCAGCTGACCTGCTCCTAACTCACTATACTTCCGGTTTTTTCTCCCCACACCCATGTTAATGGAGTCAGAATGCTGTGAATAACCTTTTGTGAAACGTGGATAGACATCTGGATTCTTGGCCATCATCTTATAAAGAACCCGGAAGAATTTATTTCCCTGTCGGTATTTCCACAGTTATACTTTGTCTATCCCCAAAATACCTCAGCCAATTAATCAACATCTTATTAGGATCTGGTAGTTCACAGTCCTGTGGAAAGGGCCTGTTAAATCAAGCCAGTCTTTGAACCAACCTGTGGATTTCCCTGTTCTCCGTGTGTATAAACATTAATGGGTAATTTTGCAGGTGTTAAATCCAAACAGTTTTCCACGAATCCACAGCTATAATAATAATAGACTCTTTTTATAAAAAATTATATTACTAGTATTATTGTATTAGGGTTGGCGGAAAAATTTTGTTTTGAAAAATTGCAGTTCCTGTTCGAATATTGCTCCCCCGTTCGAGACGTACCTGCTGCAAGAACCCGAAAAAAAAAGCGATCATGAGCACCGATAGTTTTTCCGCCGCCAAGTCACAAGTTGAGAAAAAAGGATTTTTGGATATAGACCTGGATCCTGCACTTGACCTGTTTGCAGCCATTGAGAGGTTGAAAAAGGAAAAGAATGCCGTGTTACTGGCGCATTACTACCAGGAACCGGATATCCAGGATGTAGCGGATTATATCGGCGATAGCCTGGGCCTGGCCCAGCAGGCTGAAAAAACAAAAGCGGATATGATCGTATTTGCCGGGGTACATTTCATGGCGGAGACTGCCAAGATCCTCAACCCTTCCAAGAAAGTCGTGATCCCCGATCTCAAGGCAGGTTGTTCCCTGAGTGATAGCTGCCCACCCCCCTTATTCAAAAAATTCAAAGAACTGCATCCCGACCATGTGGTGATCAGCTATATCAACTGCAGTGCCGGCATCAAAGCGCTTAGCGATGTGATCGTTACCAGCAGCAATGCGAAAATTATTGTCGAAAGTTTTCCCAAAGAGCAAAAGATCATTTTTGCACCTGATAAGAATCTCGGTGCTTATATCAACAAAGTAACCGGCCGCGATATGTTGCTCTGGAACGGGGCCTGCATGGTACATGAAATATTCAGCCTGGAAAAGATCACCAAACTAAAAATCAGGCATCCGCAGGCCAAGCTGATTGCGCACCCGGAATGCGAAGACCCCATTCTCCGCATTGCTGATTTTGTCGGATCTACAACGGGTTTATTGAAATTTACCCAAACGGACAGCTCCAATGAATATATCGTTGCCACCGAAACGGGTATTCTTCACCAGATGATGAAAGCCTCGCCGGAAAAGGTATTTATTCCCGCACCGCCGAATAACAGTTGTGCCTGCAATGATTGCCCGCACATGAAATTAAATACCCTGGAAAAGCTCTACCTCTGTATGGAATACGAATTGCCGGAGATCGAAATGGACGAAGAATTGAGGCTGGCGGCCCTGAAACCCATTGAGCGTATGCTGGAGATCAGCAAAAAGGCAGGGCTTTAACAGGTTTCCAGCAATGATTTATCTATATAGTAACGCAGGTAATTCTAATGTTATTGGTGTGATCACCAGGAGATGGCAGAACTAAGGATTTTTCTGCAATTCAGCTAAAACCATTTGGGTGCATTGGCTTTCCCGCCTGGCGGGATTAACGAATTTTATATCCAGTTTAGTGATCTCATAGTCCGGCACAATTAATCGTTGCCCGAAAGAATAGCCTGCTGTTTTGATTGCTTCCTCATCCCGGATATCATAGAGCAGCCAGGTTGGTTTATCTGTCCGGAAAGCTGTGTCGGAAAATTGTTTGCGTAAGCTGCGGGTATAAAAATTAAATGATGAACTATAATGTTCTTTCCAGAAATATACATCTCCAGGATCTAGTTTTCCTTTGCTGGCAAAAGCCAGTTCATTTCCCCCCTGGTATTTTAGCAGTTGCGGGTAAAAATTTGTATTGAGCAAAAAAAAGCAGAGGGCCATCGCTGCAACCGGCAAACAAACAGCTTTTTGTAAACGGTTAAGGGAAGTGGTTTTCAGGAAATAGAAGAAAACGGCCAATAACCCGATTACCGCGATGATGATCCATAATCGTTTTACGGGGAATGCCCAGAAGGTGATCACCGCAATCAACAGCAACAGGAGAAGGGAAACAATGAATTGTATGATATAAATGAAGCGGACCCATTTGGGATCCCCTCTCTTGTTCAGTATAAACACCGCAGTTAGTATAGATGTAGTCGGAAAAACTATGTTCAGGTAATGCGGTAGTTTGAAGCCAGAAAATGATACGACCAGTAAAATGATGATGAATACAGCGGTGGTCAACCACTCTTCTTTTCGGCTAAGAAATTCTTTGATCCGGCCGGCAATAGCGATATAGGTTAGAATGCTCCAGGGAGCAAAGGCCCAGAGAAAGGAGTGCAGGAAAAAGAAATAATCATTTTTGCTATCACCGCCAAAGCTCTCACCCTGGAATCGTTCGATGCTTTGACCCAGCAGGATGAATTGAACGCCGTTGATATGATCTTTTCCTCTTACTATTTTTTCAGGATGAAGATTGTATTGCAGGTAATAACAATAGACCACGGGGGAAATAAATAACCCGAAAAGGACCACCAGCACAAGTAGTTTCCAGTCAAGGAAAAACCTCCAGTCTTTGCGGTAAAGTAAATAAAAAAGAGCTGCTACTGCCGGTACCAGCACGGCAATATGACCCTTGGTACAAAACCCCAGTGCCAGTCCCAGTGCTGAACCTGCAACAAAAAGAAGCCGCCGGGTATGGATAAATTCAACCAGTTGCCAGGTGGCGAATGCAATAGAAGCGGTGAGTATCGCATCCATTCGAACATCATTATTGGCCAGGATATAGGCAAAGGCAGAAGCGATAATAAGGGCTGCCAGCTTGCCGGTTTCTCTATTGTAAAGGGCTTTGCCCAGGCGCCAGGTAGAATAGGTGCCCAATATTGTAAAAAGCAGCGATGGAAATTTGTAGGCAAAGGTTGTTACGCCAAAGATCTTATAACTCAGGGCACATAACCAGAAATGAAGGTGGGGTTTGTCCAGGTAATCTTTTCCGTAATCCACCAGGTTCACATAATCACCGGTAAGATGCATGCGCAGGGCTATATTGGCGTGATGCGCCGAATCATTATCCATCAGCGGCACAAATAAACCCGCGATATATACAATGCCCAGCAGGACAAAGAGAACTGTATAAATCCTGTTAGGGAGAAAAATGGGGTTCACCGGCTGCTGTTTTGGCAAAGTAAGTAAAGACAGGGGAGTTTGATGAATGGAATTTTCAACTCGTCAAATTGGTGTACATTAACTAAAACAAATTTTATGCGCAGGTTGATTATCTGTATATCCTGCCTTTACTCGGTCTCAGTGTGCACCGGGCAGGTGGTGGATAGTGTAATGGCGATTCCCGCGGATGTAAATTCCCCGGAGAAAATTGTGGGAGCCTTGTATGATGTTATTTCAGGGCCGGCAGGAGAAAGAAGGAACTGGGTACGCATGCGATCCCTGTTTTTACCCGAAGCCAAGCTTGTAGCCACCGGTATCAGGCCAGATGGCAGCACTTCAAGGCGAATCATGAGTGTGGAGGATTATATTATGCAGGCAGGTCCTAACCTGGAAAAAGATGGTTTCTTTGAAAAAGAGATAGGGCGAAAGATCGAGCAGTTTGGCAATATCATGCATGTGTTCAGCACCTATGAATCCAGGCGAAAGGCAGAAGAAGCCAAGCCATTTATGCGGGGGATTAACAGTATCCAGCTTTGGAATGACGGGAAACGCTGGTGGATCGTGAATGTGTTATGGCAAAGCGAGAGCCCGCAATCACCTATACCGGAAAAATATATTGGGTACCATTAATTGCTCAGCGTGCGAACCAGTTCCCGCACTTTTTCAGCAATCAGGTCCCGGACTTTGTTGAATGCTTCGGGCCCCATATGTTTGGGATCAGGAATCTCCCAGTCTACAAATTTCTTTGCCGGCATCCAGGGACAGGCATCCCCGCATCCCATGGTGACCACCGCATCAAAAGGAGCATACTGTTTTACATCTTCCAATGATTTGCTTTCGTGCTTGCTGAGATCGTAACCAAGTTCTTTCATGGCTGCGATCGCTTTTGGGTTGACAATCCCCGATGGTTTTGATCCGGCACTATAGGCTTCAATATGTTCACCGCCGATCATTTTGGCAAAAGCCTGGCTCATCTGGCTGCGGTTGCTGTTCTCAATGCAAACAAAAAGCAATTTCTTTTTAGCGCCTAAATCTTTTTTCATAACTGTAGCGGTTGATGGGCAAACAGAACTGAATTCAGAAGTTTCTTTTATAGCATCGGGAACATCATCGCGGGAAATAACTGAATATCCTTCTTTTTCAAAAAATGATTTCGCCGTGGTGGTTAAGAGGTAGAGTTGTTGGATTCCTTTTGATTTTGCGAGTTCTTCCAGTTTCCTGTTGATGAGGTTACCCAATCCTTTACCCTGTAATTCCTTTTTCACACTTACGCTGCGGACCAGGGCGGCTTCATTTACAATTTCCAGGCCGCCGGTACCGGCAAGTGAGCCACTCTCATCTGTTAAGGCAAAGAGTTCTTTTTCCCCGGTGAGATCGCTGACGGGGAGTTCATTTTGCTCCAGCAGCCTTATCACATCCTGTCGAATAGGTTCAGTTTTAGCAGGGACCAGTTTGTAATTCATGGTTATTAAAATAAGTAAGCCATATTGCAAAAATATGGCTTACGGTTTTCGATTAGCAACATCCCCAGTCTGTGAGGCCGTCGCTGCAGCAACCACCACCGCAGTTGCTTGTTGCATTGTTTACATTCATGGCTTTACTTTTTAAGGTTAATGAATAGATGTATCTAAAACCCTTTTGTTGATTTTGCTTTTTCAATCTCGGCCCTGGCTGCCTGCAAATCCTTTTTAAACTTTTCGTTGCTCATCAGTTTTTTTACCAGTTGGTAAGCCAGCAGCCGGCCACTTTCCGAATCACTGGGATAATGCACCCCGATGATTTCCCGGGAATGAGCCATATCATAGGCATCCTTGATGAAGAATGGGGAAAATTCAGGGATTAATTCCGAATAGAGGTAAGCATTGACATAGGAATTGGTAGCATGGCCGCTGGGATAGGCAGCCCAGTTGGTTTCTTCCAGGTTGTTTAGACGGCTTTCCAGTTTATAGGGCCGGATGCGGAGGAAATAGTTTTTATATTTCCAGATATAATATTCTGCGTCTTTCCACACATTCGCAACCAATGTCGCGGTCAGGGGCAGTGAGTCAGGATGAAACCAGGTCCCAATTGAGCGACCGATATGAAAGAGGTTGCGGCGAAACTTCGTATAATCTGCATCTGTAGGTTTCGTAGCGGTACGGTAATATACCCCTGCATAATAGGCGGAAGCTCTTTCGTCTTCCCCGGTACGTTGCGACTGCAATTGCAGGAGATAATCCAGTTCTGCCCTGGTTTGGGCCGAGCTGTTGGCGGGAGGATCAGCAATATTGAATTTTTCCGCCATGCCCAGGTAATGTGGTGTTCTTTTTCTTCCGTTGCCTACTAATTCTCCGGGCTGGCAGGCAGCGGGATCACATTTCGATTCCGGGGCTGTTTTTTTAGTCTTGCCATTTGTAGCGTTCGGTCCATGACCGGGTCTTTCAATTTGTTCCACCCTGGTTTCACCACTTGCCAGAACAAACCGAAGCGTGTCGAATGCTTCCATCCCTTTTACAGGTGCTGCAGAATAGGCGGATAATTTTTTGTACTGTCCCCATGCCGCCGGGGCCGCTTGTTTGGATTGAGAAAAAACGGTCATTCCGGTCAACAGGAATGCCGCGATCAGAGTCGTTGGTTTCATGATTACACTTATTTTGTTGTCTTAGAATTTTTATTAACAACAAGAACTTCCGGGTTCGCAGCATTTGCGATCATCCTTGGCTGGTTTTTCAGCATACACAGTAATGCTGGTTATGCGGGTGCCGCTGTTTTTGAACGCGGTTATTTCATCAGCGCTGAAATAAGATGCAAGGATATCGTCCGGAATAAGGATGGGCTTATCTTTTTGTACAGTGAGTTGAGTAAAGCCGGCTTCTTCAATGATGGATAAATATTCTTTTTTCTGGATGGCCCCGGAAACACAACCTGCATAAAGCTCCGCTACTTCTTTCCATTTGGCGGGAAGTTCGCCTTCCAGTACGATATCGGAAATGGAAAAATGCCCGCCGGGTTTTAATACGCGGTAGATTTCGCCGAATACTTTATGTTTATTGGGAACCAGGTTTAATACGCAGTTGCTGACGATGACGTCCGCTTTATTGGCAGTAACAGGAATATCCTCGATATCACCCTGGCGGAATTCAACATTATTGAAACCCAGCTTTTCGGTGTTTTCACGGGCCCTTGCAATCATGGCTTCGGTAAAGTCGATGCCAATCACCCGGCCTTTTTCGCCTGCCAGTTTACGGGCAACAAACGCATCATTGCCGGCTCCGCTGCCCAGGTCAATAACAGTGTCGCCCTCTTTGATTTTGGCAAACTCGGTAGGAAGTCCGCAGCCCAGTCCCAGGTCGGCATCGGGGTTATACCCTTCGAGCTTTGAATAATCATCGGACATAATCGTATACGAATCGGTTCCGCAGCAGGCGGTGGCCCCGCAACAGGAACTATTGTTCGACTCGCGGGATTGGTTGGCAATCGCGGAATATTTTTCCCGCACCATTGCCTTGATTTCAGTGTTGTTGTTCATGGCTATACTTTGTTTGATTGTTTAACAGCAGGCTTTTTCGTTTTTCACCCTGAGGTTATTGAACAGGGAATTGAATTCATTGCTGAATTTTTCAAAGGCTTTCCAGTTGATGCCGTAACAACTGCGGGGACCGTCGATCGTGCCATCGATAAGACCGGCATTTTTTAATTCTTTCAGGTGCTGGCTCACGGTGCTTTGTGCCAGGGGCAATACATCTACAATTTCACCACAGATGCATTCATTTTTTTTGGCCAGCACATCCAGGATGGCAATACGGGCCGGGTGGCTGATAGCCTTGGCAAAGGCTGCCAGGGATTGCTCTTTGGTACTGAACTCTTCTTTTTTATTAAATGCCATTTTTAAATCTTATATCGCAAATATACGATTAAGAGATTGGGAAAACCAAATATTTTTTTGGAGCGTTGTCGGCTACCTGTCAGGAACGGCGTCTTTTGAAGAGTGAAATAAGGGTGCCGCTGAGGATAATACAAAGAATACCAAGCAGCGAGATCAGGTCAGGAAAGGCATCTCCCAGGGCCATTCCAATAAAAATGGAGAATACGATATTGGCATAACCTATAGAGGAAACGATACCGGCTTTATCGGATCCGTAGGCGCGGGTAACAAAATACTGCCCGAATAAAGCCGCCAGTCCCAGCCAGGCAACATAAAACCATTCAATTCCGGAGGGCCATCGCCAGTCAATAAAGAAAACATCATCGGCGGGCAATCCGGCGATATAATGAATCAGCATAAATATTACCGGAACCAGCACCCCGGTGCCTACAAATGCGAGTACGATAATCCGGTCATCATAATGCCCGGCCAGCCTATTAACTGTTAAGTAGGCTAATGCAGAGGTAATGCCGGAAGCCAGCCCGGCGGCATGATAATACCAGGGAAAATGAATGGCGGGTTTATAAATCAATAACATTCCGCCAAAACCAATAATGACTGCCAGCAGCACGATGGGGCCATGATACTCGCGGAATAAGAGAAATGAAAAAACGGCGATAAAGAGGGCCGAAGTTAGATTATAGGTCATGGCCGTACCCAGCGGCAGGTGCAGAATGCAATAGAGCAAAGTATAAAGCGCGCAGGTTCCCATCAGACCCCGGAACAGCAGCAAATGAAATTTCCCTCCTTTATTAACAGGCGGCTTTCGCAAAAAGCCAATGATCAACACCAGCAAGCCAACGGCATTTCGCCAAAATACCAGTTGCCCAGCATTAAAACTATCTTTTAAAAGTTTGGCAGCGCCGCCCATCAATGAAAAACCCAGCGCCGCCAGCAGCATGTAGAAGATTCCTTTATACTGTGAGTCTATCGCCATCAGAACCTGGATAATTTTTCTACAGCCGCTTCCAGCGTTTCTTCTTTCTTGGAAAAACAAAAACGAAGCACTTTATCATCTTTTCCATTGTGGTAAAAAGCAGAGACCGGTATGGTGGCCACGCCTGCTTCGCGGGTTAGTCGGATGGCCAGGTCTTTATCAGCTTCATCGCTGATGCGCTCATAAGTGCCACAGATAAAATAACTTCCATAGGAATCTTGCAGGGTGAATTTTGTCTGTTGCATCAGTTTTTTGAAATAATCCCTTTTTGATTGCATAAACGAGGCCAGCGATAAATAGGCGTCCTGGTTTCCCAGAAATTGCGCCAACGCCACCTGTGAAGGTGTATGGCAACTAAAGCAATTGAACTGGTGGACTTTCCTGAATTCTTTGGTCAGTTCAGCCGGGGCAATACAATAACCCAGCTTCCAGCCCGTGCAATTGTAGACTTTACCAAAAGAAAAACAAACAAAACTGCGCTGCAAAAGATCCGGGTATCGCAAGATGCTTTGATGGGGGATACCATCGAAGATCAGGTGTTCATAGACCTCATCGCTGATGATAAAAATATTGGTGCCCGCAGTGAGTTCCTGCAATTGCCGGATATCCGCTTCACTGATGACTGCTCCCGTAGGATTATGCGGGGAGTTGATGATGATCGCTTTTGTTTTTGCGTTGATGGAATTCTTTACTGCAACCCAGTCAATATGGTAACCCGGATAGGTGAGATTGATCGGAATTGCTTTCGCCCCGTTGATTTCAATATTGGGAATATAACTATCATAAGCTGGTTCAAATACGATGACCTCGTCCCCGGGTTGAAGAATAGTGGTGAGCGAAGAATAAATGGCATAGGTCCCGCCGGGTGTAATGGTAATCTCGGTATCGGGGTTAATTGATGTCTTATATAAAAACTCCACTTTTTGCGCTATTGCTTCCCGCAGAGGCAACCAGCCGGGCATGGGAGAATACTGGTTGAAATCATTCTTCATAGCCTGTGCCACCAGCCCGGTCAGTTCACTGCTCATGGAGAAGTCGGGAAATCCCTGGCCCAGGTTAATGGCTTTGAGCTCTGATGCCAGGCCGCTCATGATGGTAAAAATGGTGGTTCCTACAGAGGGTAATTTGGAATGGATGGTCAATCTTTTTTGTTTAGAAGGTAAAATTAAGGATTGAACCCTTCAATGATTTCTGTATTTTGGTTCAGTCAGATTTTGATGAATTAATTCCTGTGAAATCGGCGTCATCTGCGAAAAACTCCTCCATGCGAAGTTTTGGTTCTCGCGGATATCGCAGATTTGTCCTAATTCTTTCAAAGGTTTGAAATTACTACCCGGAGATTTCGCGGATTTTTTCCCATTCCACATTTCCTGAATTCTGACTATTTTGGGTTTGTATTTATCAGCAATGA
Organism: Chitinophagaceae bacterium; assembly: GCA_036277695.1. Lineage (GTDB taxonomy): Bacteria > Bacteroidota > Bacteroidia > Chitinophagales > Chitinophagaceae > CADEDV01. Next base: position 8,352 of record DASUMO010000031.1, on the reverse strand, counting down.
AATATTCAACCTTATTCCTTTTTTTACTTCTGTTCGCTTCTGCCTGCAATAAGGATAATGACAAAGCCTGCTGGCAGGTTTATGATAACCTGGGCAATGAAATGGGCCTGGTTTGTAATATGACCGAAGCGGAAGTGCAGGCCATGTACGGACCTTTTTATGATCGCGCAGGAGCAGCGAAATTTTGCTGGATGGTGTATTACAATAATGGCAGTACCCAATATGCCGAGAACCTGACTGAAAGAATGGCCGCCTACTGGTTCAGCCCCTCCGCCTCCCGCTGGGAAAAAGTGATTTGTGGTTATTGCCAGCGATGGGCGACCCGTGAAAAACGTGTTTTCAAGCCCAGCGGTCAATTTGCCTACTCTTCCATATCCAACCTTCAATATTGCGGAGATACCTGTAATACAATTTTCCCGGGAAGACAGATCATACTCCGGGAGACAACTGATTCAGTCATTTACCACGAGTTTCTACAAAAGCTCTGAAAGTTATTTTTTCTTTTTCATTGTCCCGGGTTTGGCCACCAGGTTATAGGAATGATCGATCCATTCTTTGAGTTGTGTATCCGTTACCGATCCATCCACCAGTATCGTATTCCAGTGCTTTTTATTCATATGGTATCCGGGCAATACACAGGAATAGATTTCCCTTAATTCAATAGCCAATGCTGGATCGCATTTCACATTGAAAGAAAGTGTTTCTTCATCCAGTCCGGTTAATAAAAAGATCTTTCCATTCACTTTATACACGAGTGTATCGGGACCAAATGGAAGGCTTTCTTCTACACCGGGCTTAGACAGGCAATATTCTCGCAACGACTCGATATGCATGTCAGGGTAAGATGGCTGTGGCTTCAATTTCAATTAAGTATTCCGGCGCTATCAATCCCTTTACTTCGATCATCGAGGTACAGGGTTTGATTGCCCCGAAAAATTCCCCATGTGCTTTGCCATATTCTTCCCATCGGCTGATATCTGTGACAAACATGCGGGTCCTTACCACATCCTCCAGGCGGGCGCCGGCCCTTGCCAATACTTTGGCGATTTTTTGAATCACAAATTTGGTCTGGGCATAAGCATCATCTTTTCCCACCAATAAATTATTTTCATCAACAGCTACCGTACCGGTGACCTCAATAAAGGGCCCCATTTTTACAGCCCGGCTATAGCCAACGATGTCTTCCCATTTGGCGCCAGAGGAATAATTTGTTCTTTCCATTGCTAGGAGTTTAAAGAGGAAAAGAGTTGAACGAGATGCAGAAGGGACTAATTTGTTTTAATTTTTAATTTCGACCTGTTCGGCCTTAATAATTGGTTCGCCCTGCATCCTCAAAAAGATCTGAGCAACGGTTACCACATCCTTTTGGCAATAGGTAATGATCCGCTCCAGGTTTCTTTCCTTCCAGTATACCTCCCATACCATGCTGCCATCGATATCGTCTTTGGGAGTGGTGATACCCAGGGAAAGGGCCAGCAGGTTCAGGCTGGTATAACTTTTAAAATCCCCGAATTTCCAAAGCTCCATTGTATCGAGATGCTGTACTTCCCAGGGTTTTTTGCCGGCAGTGTTGAGCACCGGGGGAATCGGTAATTTATTAATAAGCAGCCGGCGGCAGAGATAGGGAAAGTCAAATTCTTTTCCATTGTGCGCACAAAGATAGCGAGGCTCTGTGCCGGACCATTTCTTTAGCATTTCCGAAAACTCATGTAATAAGAGGGGTTCATTATCTCCCGCAAATGATTTTAATATTATTTTTTTATCTGCACCCTGGCCTTGCAGGTAACCGCAACTGATACAAATGATCTTTCCAAATTCAGCATAGATACCGGCCCTGGGGTAAATCGATTCTGTGGTTTCATTCTCCCGGTTTCGTAAAAGGGCTTCTGCTTTTTTGATCCACAGGTCTTTCCATTCATTGGGCAACAATTCAAAAGAGGGGTGCTGGGGAACTGTTTCAATGTCGAGGAAAAGAATGTTATGAAGAGGATAGGAATTCATATGGAGAATGTTGAACGATGGTTTAACAATGGTTGAACATGGTTGAATGGGTTGTTTCATTTAGCCATTCAATGTAGCAACCACAATTTACTCGAAGCTCCACTCAGTCCGCACAATAATTTAGCGGGAAATTTCACCGTATTTCAGAGAAATTTATCGCCTTTATTCCGTTTAACCTCTGCTACATATTCCTTGATCTCCTGTTCTTTGTCTTTCTGGCAGATCAATAAAACATCTTTGGTATCTACAATGATATAATCCTGAAGGCCCTGTAGCAGGACGAGTTTATTATCGGGTACATGCACCATGCAATTATGGGCATCCACCACCATGACCTGTTTGCCGGCAACCGCATTCCCGAAATAATCCTTGTCCATATTTTCCCAGGCGCTGTTCCAGGTGCCCAGGTCACTCCAAGAAAAAGTAGCGGGGATCACGTATACATTATCCGCTTTTTCCATGATCCCGAAATCAATGGAGATATTGGTGCATTGGGGATAGATCTGTTCAATGGCTGCATTTTCTTCCGGGGTATTGAATTTTTCTTTTTCAGCCGCAAACACCTCGTACATTTCGGGAAGGTATTTTTCAAACGCTGCGAGTATATTTTTTACTTTCCAGGTAAAAATGCCCGCATTCCATAAAAAATCGCCGCTGGTAATAAAAGTTTGGGCCAGTTCTTTGTTAGGTTTTTCTGTAAACGTTTTTACTTTAAAAATATCAGGTGCGGCCGCCACCGTATCATGCTGGATATAACCATAACCGGTATTGGGATAGGTAGGTTTTATGCCAATGGTTACAATCGCATTAATATGGTCCACGAAATTGAGCGCCTTGCCGGCGGTTTGAACAAATTCCTTCGCATCCAGGATCAGGTTATCGGAAGGCGCCGCAATCATCACCGCCTTGGGATCCTTGTTCATGAGCTTGAAAGCGATATAGGCTATACAGGGAGCCGTATTTTTTTTGGAAGGCTCGGCTAATATATTTTCCGCTGCAATGGAGGGCAATTGCTGTTTAACGATCGACACATATTCCTGGGAGGTGACGATATAGATATTTTCCGGGGGAACCAGTTTGCTGTACCGTTCGAATGTTTGCTGGATCAGCGTTTTGCCAATATGAAGTATATCGAGAAATTGCTTGGGATAATTGCTGCGGCTCATGGGCCAGAACCGGCTGCCGATACCTCCCGCCATAATGGCCACATAATGATGTTTATTCATTGGCATCGTTGCTTGTTGGTTGAACCGCTGGCGAGCAGGGATCCGTTCAACCCGGTTCCTAAATTAAGCCCTCCCTGATAAGGTCATGCAAATGTATAATACCTAGATATTTTCCTGCTTTTTCTTCGTTGGCCCCATCACTGGTTACCACCAGCTGGGTGATTTCTTTTTTTCGCATCAGGTCCAGCGCATTAACGGCCATTTCCCCCGCACCGATTGTAATGGGGTTGCGGGTCATGATATCTTCGGCTTTTATCTTATCAATAGGAACGTTTTGTTCCAGCATCCGCCGAAGATCGCCATCGGTAATAATACCCACCAGGTCATTATCTTGTGTTACGACAGCCGTAATGCCCAGTCTTTTCCTTGTCATTTCCACGATCACTTCTTTCAATGATTGTGCAGCTAAAACGGAAGGTCTTTCATTGTCGGCATAAAGATCAGCAACCCGCAGGTAGAGTTTTTTTCCCAATGTACCGCCCGGGTGAAACTTGGCGAAATCATCGGGTTGAAATCCTTTCATCTCCATCAGGCATACGGCCATGGCATCGCCCATCACCAATTGTGCCGTCGTACTGGAAGTGGGAGCCAGATTATTGGGACAGGCTTCCTGGTCAACCGAGGTGTTTAAAACAATGGTGGAATTTTTAGCGAGATAAGATTCGGTATGACCCACCATGCCGATCAGGATATTTCCAAAATTGCGGATCAGCGGCACCAGCACTTTTATTTCGGGGCTTTCCCCGCTTTTGCTGATGATCATCACCACATCTTCCTGTTGCACCATGCCCAGGTCGCCATGGATGGCATCTGCGGCATGCATAAAGATGGATGGGGTGCCGGTGGAATTTAATGTGGCTACTATTTTTTGCGCGATAATGGCACTTTTCCCGATACCACTTACCACCAGCCTGCCCTTGCAATCCCGGATGGCCGCGATCGCCTTTTCAAAATCGGCATTGATGAATACCGAGAGACCGGCCACCGAACGGGCTTCCAGTTCAATGGTTCTCAAAGCGATCTGTTTAATTGATGCAGCCATATAGAAGAGCCGCTCCAGGTAGAGCGGGCAGCAAATTTAGATGTTTTGCGCGCAAGTATAAGTGAGTTGAATTTTAACGGTTTAATCTCGGAAAAACGCCGCCCCTTTCTTAAATTCGCGATCCTCTTAAGGACAGGAGCTTGAAGGAATTTCCCGAAGGGATCCCCGGACCAACCGGTACAAAAGGTCCTTAATGAAACGTACTTATTCACCTGATTAACCCTGTTAAAAAAATGGGTAGTTGACTCCCGGGGATCAGGCAAAAAATGAGTACCTTAAGAAAAAGCAATTTTAAAAAATCCAATGGAAACTACAGAGTAATGGCAACAACTGCAAAGAAAGCCGCTGCGAAAACGGCTATGCCAAAAAACGGCAACAACGGAAAAACCAAAGACAATGCTGCAAAAAAAAGAATGAGCGGTCCCCGTTTCGATCTCCACAAAGCGCTGCAGGAACATTTTGGTTTCGATAAATTCAAAGGCACACAGGAAAAAGTAATTGAGTCGCTGCTGGCGGGTCATGATACTTTCGTGATCATGCCTACCGGTGGGGGTAAAAGCCTCTGCTACCAGCTGCCTGCCATGGTCAGCGAAGGCGTGGCAATTATCGTGTCGCCACTGATAGCCCTGATGAAAAACCAGGTGGACCTGGTTCGAGGTTATAGCAGTAATGATGAAGTGGCGCATTTTCTCAACTCCACCCTGAGTAAAAAAGAGATCAAGGAAGTGCATGATGACCTGCTGACGGGTAAGACCAAAATGTTATATGTGGCGCCTGAAACCCTGACCAAGCAGGAAAACCTGGAATTCTTTTCCGATCTCACCATCTCATTTTTCGCCGTCGATGAGGCACATTGTATTTCCGAATGGGGTCATGATTTCCGGCCGGAATATCGCCGGCTCCGGGAAATGATGATACAGATAAACCCGGATATACCGGTCATTGCACTTACTGCCACAGCTACTCCCAAGGTGCAAAGTGATATTGTCAAGAACCTGGACCTGCATAACCCCAATATTTTTATTTCTTCTTTTAACCGGCCCAATCTTTATTATGAAGTGCTACCCAAGATCAAGAAGGCACAGACTGATGAAAGCATTGTGCGGTTTATCAAGGGCACAAAAGGAAAGAGCGGCATTATTTATACGCTGAACCGGAAAACAACGGAAGAATTGGCTGATATCCTGGTGGCCAATGGCATTAAAGCAGTTGCTTATCATGCCGGACTCGATAGCAAACTAAGGACGGACCGCCAGGACCAGTTCCTCAACGAAGATGTGCAGGTGATTTGCGCTACCATCGCTTTTGGTATGGGAATCGATAAACCCGATATCCGTTTTGTAATTCATTATAATATTCCCAAGTCCATCGAAAACTATTACCAGGAAACCGGCCGCGCCGGCCGCGACGGGCTGGAAGGGAAATGCATCCTTTATTATTCGCATAAGGACGTAAGCAAACTGGAGCATTTGATGCGCGACAAACCCCTGAGTGAAAGGGAAGTAGGCGCACAATTGATCCATGAAACAGTAGCCTATGCAGAAAGTGGCGTATGCCGGAGAAAAGTGCTGATGAGTTATTTCGGGGAAGAATATGAAAAGGAGAATTGCGGGGAATGTGATAACTGCAGGCATCCCAAGGAAAAAGTCGAGGCCAAAGAAGAAGCCCTGATTGCATTGAGAGCGATTAAAACCCTGGACGAAAGATTTGCGACTGAATATACCGTGCAGATCATCAGCGGCAAACTCACTCCGCAGATCAAGATGTTCCGCCACGAAGGGCTGGATATATTTGGAAGTGGCAATGAAAAAGATGCGCATTTCTGGAACTCATTAATACGTCAATTGTTGCTGGAAGGCTTATTGGTAAAAGATATCGAGGAATATGGGGTTTTGAAGTTCACTAAAAAGGGAGAAGCCTTTTTGAAAAAGCCAAAGTCATTTAAGGTTATACTCAACCACCTTTATGATAATGCGGATGCGGATGATGAAGAAGCTTCCGAAGGCAATTCGGGATCAGCTACGGATGATAAGCTTTTTGAGATGCTGAAAGAGCTGAGGCAGAAAGAGGCCAAAAAGAAAAACCTGCCACCTTTTGTGATATTCCTGGAGACTTCGCTGCAGGATATGGCCACACTTTATCCAACTACGGTAGCGGAACTGGAAAAATGCCAGGGCGTGAGCAAGGGGAAAGCCATTCGTTATGGAAAACCATTTGTCGAGCTGATTGCCCGCTACGTGGAAGAGAATAATATCGTGAGGCCGGATGATTTTGTGATGAAGAGCGTGGTGAATAAAAGCGGGAACAAGGTTTATATTATCCAGAATACGGATAAAAAGGTTTCGCTGGAAACCATCGCCAAAAACAAGGGCTGGCGGATGGATGAGATGCTGGAAGAAATGGAAACCATAGCGGCCAGTGGTACCAAACTCAACCTGGACTATGCGATTGACGAGATGCTGGATGAGGGCGAGCAGGATGAGATCATTGATTATTTCAAAGGTTGTGATACATCCTCCCTGCAGGTGGCCCAGGAAGAGTTAGCCGAGCATAATTTTAACTGGGAGCAGCTCAAGATTATGCGGATCAAGTTTTTAAGCGAATACGGTATGTAAAGCTCATAGCTCAAGGCTCACAGCCCAAAGCTCAGAGCAAGTTTGGGAAATAAGGGTAATTAGTTTTCTGAAATTAGGCTCATTATCCTATTTTTGCCCTCCCAAAATCAGGTGCGCTAGCTCAGTCGGCCGTAGTTTTTCATGGCGACAAAGGAGCCATAGAAAAACAAGGTCCCGATGATACGCCGCAGGCGGAGATATCGGGATAGAGCAAGGGGCTGATAGGGAAAAGGAAGATAAAATTGGTGCGGTAGCTCAGTCGGCCGTAGTTTTTCATGTCGACGAAGGAGCCATAGAAAAACAAGGTCCCGATGATACGCCGCAGGCGGAGATATCGGGATAGAGCAAGGGGCTGATAGGAAAAGGAAGATAAAATTGGTGCGGTAGCTCAGTCGGTAGAGCAAAGGACTGAAAATCCTTGTGTCGGCGGTTCGATCCCGCCCCACACCACGTTAAGACTCGCATTTTGCGGGTCTTTTTTTATGCATCGAACTGTATTTTAAAGAATCCGGCGAGTAAGGATCTTGTATACTTAATAAAATTCAAATATTCAGCAGCCTGGCAACCTTGTACTGGTTGATCTGCGTTATGTCAGATCAAAAAATGAGAGCATTGTTCCAGGAACTCATGAATGACTGCCCACTTCCGCGTCTTATTAAAGGTGATCGCCACAGTAGCTGGTATGACCTCATCCTTACCAGATACCGTTAAGCTCATGAACAGGTTTTTGAAATGTTTTTGCCTGCTGGCTGTTTTTCATTGTTTCCTGCAGGGGTTAAGGGCCCAGCATGCCAATAACTGGTATTTTGGAAAACGTGCGGGGATAACCTTTAATACCAATCCCCCTTCTGCATTAGCCGATGGCATGATAGATACGAATGAAGGCTGCTCCGCTATTAGTGATGCAAACGGGCAGCTCTTATTCTATACCGATGGCGCCACGGTTTGGAACAAATTGCACCAGGTCATGGTAAATGGAACTGGTCTTAAAGGTCATTTTTCTTCTACCAACTCGGCGATCATCATTCCCCGGCCGGGCTCTTCCACCCTTTACTATATTTTTACAGCCGGTGAAATAAGTACGAATAACGAAGGTTACTTTTATTCGGAAGTGGATATTAGCTTGGATGGTGGACTGGGAGCAGTAACGGGGACTAAAAACATTCTCCTTTATGCGCCCAGTACCGAAAAGTTAACGGCAGTGAGGCATAGCAATGGTGTGGATGTATGGGTCATTACAAGGGTATTTGAATCTCCTGCCTGGAAGGCTTTTCGGATCGATTGCAATGGTGTAAACACCACCCCTGTTACTTCCTTCTCCGATCATCCTTCCAGCGCGCTTTGGAGGGATGCTAATGCCGGTTGTCTTAAAGCCTCCCCGGACGGGACAAAAATCGCCGCCGCCAATCCATTGAATAACCTCTGGGAAATACTGCAGTTTGACGCTTCCACCGGGATACTGTCCAAT
>DASUMO010000030.1:0-3589 GCA_036277695.1 Chitinophagaceae bacterium | reverse complement strand
CCTGGATCAATCCTGCTTCAGGCAGTTTCATATCCATTTTATCATATAATTTGATGCCGATAATATCATGTTTTTTGCCGGCAACGCGGAGTGCATCTTCGTAATTGGCATCCAGGAAATCACTTAATATAAAAGCTATGCTTTTTTGACGGGTAACATTGTTGAAATAACGGAGTGCCGTACTGAGCGCCGTGGTTTTTCCTTTTGGCTCCCTGCTTAACAGGTTACGGACAATAAACAGTGCATGCTGTCGTCCTTTTTTCGGCGGTATATAAGATTCTACCCGGTCACTATAAAATATAACGCCGATCTTATCCCCGTTATTCACTGCGGAAAATCCGAGGATGGCCCCGATCTCTGTAATAATATCTCTTTTGCGGGCATGCACCGTACCAAACAGCGAACTGGGGCTGATATCTACAAGTAGCATTACTGTAAGTTCCCGTTCTTCTTCAAACAGTTTACTGAACGGGTGCCCGAAGCGCGCCGAAACGTTCCAGTCGATAAAGCGGATATCATCCCCGGCTGCATATTCCCGCACTTCTTTAAAGGACATTCCTTTGCCCTTGAAAGCGCTATGGTATTCGCCGGTAAACAAATCGCTCGTCAGCTTTTTGCTTTTGATCTCCAGCTCCCGGACCTTTTTTAATATTTCTGTTGTCGTTAACAAATTCAAGTTTTTAAAGATCTCAACCACCGTTCAACCATCGTTGAACAATTGTTCAACAACTGTTCAACTTTCTTATGGCACATTTATCTGCTTCAGGATATCCTCTATCACATCTTCCACTTTCACATTCTCCGCTTCTGCTTCATAGGTTAGGCCGATGCGGTGACGAAGCACATCCCGGCAAATGCTGCGGATATCTTCGGGAATTACAAACCCTCTTTTATTCAGGAAAGCCTGGGCCTTACCGGCCAATCCGAGGTTAATACTTCCCCGTGGGGAAGCCCCATAGGATATCAGAGGTTTTAGTTTGGAAAGATTATATTTTTCAGGCTGGCGGGTAGCAAAAACAATATCCAGTATATACTGTTCAATTTTTTCATCCATATAGATCTGCCGGGTCAGGTCCTTCGCGTTCGTCACTTCCTGTATTGACACCACCTGTTTTACGGATGCGTAGTTTTCGCCCTGCACGTTTTGACGGATGATCATTTGTTCTTCGTGCATTTTTGGGTAATCCACCACCACTTTCATGATAAAGCGGTCTACCTGTGCTTCCGGCAAGGGATAAGTGCCCTCCTGTTCCAGCGGGTTTTGGGTAGCGAGAACCAGGAAGGGGTCATCGAGTTTATAGGTTGTATCCCCGATTGTAACCTGTCTTTCCTGCATGGCTTCGAGCAGGGCTGATTGTACTTTAGCGGGGGAACGGTTGATCTCATCAGCGAGTATGAAATTGGCGAAGATGGGACCCTTGCGCACCACGAATTCATTGCGTTGCTGGTTATAGATCAGTGTCCCGATAACGTCGGCCGGCAGGAGATCGGGAGTAAACTGGATCCGGCTGAATTTAGCATGGATCGCCTGCGAAAGCGATTTGATGGTTAATGTTTTTGCCAGGCCGGGCACACCTTCCAGCAACACATGCCCATTACTCAATAAACCAATCAGCAAACGATCCAGCATATGGGCCTGGCCCACGATGACATGGCTGATCTCCTCTCTAAGTTTGTCGGTGAATTGGCCGGCATGACTGATACGCTCATTTAACTGCCGGATATCTTCTGCGGTTTTTAGCATAGACGATAACCTCTCCTGGAAGGAATTTTTTGTCCTTGTTTAAAAGGATGAATAAATATAACCGGGTGATTCAAAAGCATCATGGGGCTTGCATTTTCGGGGTTTTTCTTCCCGGCCTTTAGGCGGTGCCGGGCCGCAAAATACGAACTTGCAGTTAGCAAAATTTTTGCCGATATGAGTGCCGGGAGCAAATAATACTGCATTTTGGGTATTTCTGCGTCCTTACCCTCGAAATAGTACCCTTTTGCGGCGAAATTCAGCATCAAGACAGGTATTTGCCTACGATCGGTACCCTTCTCCCGATTCCAAACGCTTTACAACTGACCCGGATAATGGGGCAAAACTGGTTTCTTTTATACTCGCTGGTATTGACGAGTTTCAATACCCGGTTCACCAGGGCCGGATCATAGCCTTTTGCGATGATCTCCCTGGGTCCATGCCGCAATTCTATATACTCATATAAAACCCGGTCCAGGGTATCATATTCAGGTAAACTATCACTATCCTTTTGGTTAGGTCTTAATTCCGCCGATGGAGCCTTTGTAAGTATATTCTGCGGGATGATCTCCTTTGCCTGGTTAATATAACGTGCCAGGGCATATACCTGGGTCTTATAAGCATCACCCAGCACACTTAAGCCCCCTGCCATATCTCCGTATAAAGTACCATAGCCCGTTGCCAGCTCGCTTTTATTGGAAGTATTCAGTAAAATATAGCCGAATTTATTGGCGATAGCCATCAGGAGGTTGCCTCTGGTACGGGCCTGGATATTTTCTTCCGCTAATCCAAAAGGAGAATCCTTGTAAACTGGCTTTAATTCTTTAAGAAAACTTTCGAAGATATTTTTGATGGGAACGATGTCATAAGGATTACCCAGGTTCCGGCTTAACAATTCGGCATCACTTACTGAATGCGTACTGGAGAATTCAGATGGCATCAGGATAGCTCTTACATTTTCCGGTCCCAGTGCCTGCACAGCCAATGCCTGGGTAACGGCACTATCAATTCCTCCGGAAGACCCGAGGATTGCCCGGGAAAAGCCCATCTTATTAAAATAATCCCTGATACCCAGCACCAGGGCATGATAGATCTCATCAATATTTTTCTTGTCTGCCAGGTAATCCAGGGTATTCACTCCTTCACCGACATCAATAGCGGAAAAATAAACGGGGCCGGGAGGCGAAATGGATGAAGGAGCAGCAGGGCGGCAAAGATCAGCCAGGTCAAAAACCTGGTAATCTTCTTCGAAATATTTCATCTCCTTTATTTTTTGCCCATTGATATCATAGACCAGGCTGCCTCCATCGAATACGATCTCGGTTTGTGATCCTACCGTATTACAATAGAGCATGGGGAGTTTATATTTCTCGGTATGCGCCTTTACAATGCTGTTGCGAACCACGTCTTGCGCATAGTTATAGGGCGAGGCAGAGAGGTTGATCATGAGATCCGGTTCATAGGCTATCAATTGCTCCATGGGTGTTACGCGGTACAGCGGGTTATCGCCCATATTCCAGATATCCTCACAAATGGTGACGGCCAGTTTTTTATCCTTGAAAGGAATCACATTCCATTCAAAAGCGGGTTCAAAATAACGGTACTCATCAAACACATCATAGTTTGGCAGCAGGGTTTTATGTATTTCCGCCTTCACCTCTTTTTCATGTAATAAAAAAACGGCATTAAAAAGATCTTTCCCTTCCCGGCGGGGATTCCTGGCAGGGCCACCAATCAGCACTCCGATCGTATCGGCATGCTGCTGTATAACAGCAATGGTTTCATAACACCGGTTAATGAAATCACTGAATTCAAGAAAATCCCTGGGCGGATAACCACAAACACATA
>DASUMO010000029.1:0-4388 GCA_036277695.1 Chitinophagaceae bacterium | reverse complement strand
CTTCCGCTCACCTGATGGCCGAAGCCGTCGAATCATTGTTTCCCGGTGTAAAATTTTGGGTAGGCCCCGCAATCGAAAATCCTCAGGGATTTTATTATGATATGGACCTGGGTGACCGTAAGATTTCGGAAGAAGACCTGGCCGCATTGGAAAAGAAAATGAATGAACTGGCCAGGCAGAACAATCCTTATGTAAGAAAAGAAATTCCAAAAAGCGAGGCAATCCAATATTTCACAGAGAAAAAGGACGAATACAAGCTGGATTTGCTGGGTGGATTATTTGATGGCGATATTACATTTTACTCCCAGGGCAGTTTTACAGACCTATGCCGCGGACCGCATATTCCGGCTACCGGATTGATCCGGGCCATTAAACTTACCAATATTGCAGGAGCTTACTGGAAAGGGGATGAGCGGAACAAACAATTGACAAGGATCTACGGGGTAACTTTCCCTTCCCAAAAAGAACTCGATGAATACCTGGCGCTGCTGGAAGAAGCGAAGAAAAGGGATCATCGAAAACTGGGAAAAGAATTAGGGATCTATACCATGGATGATGATGTGGGGCCCGGTTTGATCATGTGGATGCCCAACGGAACCATCATTATAGAAGAGTTGGAGAAATTGGCCAAGGAGACTGAATTAGCTGCAGGCTACAAGCGCGTGGTTACCCCGCATATTGCCAAGGAGAGCATGTATCTTACCAGTGGTCACCTGCCTTACTATGCTGATAGTATGTATCCACCTATGGAGCTGGAAGGAGAGAAATACTACCTGAAATCCATGAACTGTCCGCATCACCATAAAATTTTTGCGGCTGAACCCAAAAGTTATCGTGACCTCCCTTATCGCATTGCGGAATACGGCACCGTATATCGTTACGAACAAAGCGGGGAATTATTCGGCCTGATGAGAGTCCGCTGCCTTCATATGAATGACGCGCATATTTATTGCACACGTGAACAATTCAATGATGAGTTCCGCGCGGTCAATGAGATGTACCTGAAATATTTCAAAATATTCGGGATTGAAAAATACGTGATGCGGCTCTCCCTGCATTCAGCAGAAAAACTGGGTGTGAAATATGTGAACGAGCCGGAATTGTGGAAGGAGACGGAAACCATGGTTCGGAATGTACTGACTGAATCCAATATTCCTTTTGTGGAGGTACAGGATGAAGCTGCCTTTTATGGACCCAAGATTGACGTGCAGATATTTAGCGCTATTGGCAGGGAGTTTACCCTGGCTACCAACCAGGTGGATTTTTCCCAGGGCCGGAGTTTTAAGCTGGAATATACCGGGCAGGACAATAAACCTGAAACTCCCCTGATCATTCACAGGGCCCCCTTGGGAACCCATGAACGGTTTATTGGCTTCCTGCTTGAACAATACGCGGGTAAATTTCCACTTTGGCTTTCACCAGTTCAGGTAAAAGTATTGCCCATCAGTGACAAGTTCCTGGACTACGCGAAAACAGTTTCGGATAAGCTGAAAAAAGCAGATATTCGTGCGGAACTCGATGACAGGAATGAAAAAATCGGGAAAAAGATCAGGGATACAGAACTTATGAAAATTCCTTACATGCTGGTCATCGGGGAAAAGGAAATGAATGAAAATAAAGTGGCGGTAAGAAGACAGGGCAAGGGTGATTTGGGCAGTAGGGATGTGGAAGTCTTTTTGCAGGAAGTGATCGCCGAGATCGGTGAGAGAAGAGCAGAATGAGGACAAAACAACCGGAATTATTGGGAAAAATTGAAACTCCCGGTAACAAAATTCCAGATATCTTAGAGTGGCAAAATAATTATTAACTAAAACAAATAAATGGCAGTACCACAAAAACCCGGAGGCGGGTTCAACAGGCCGGCAGGCGGCGGTTATAAACCAGGCGGTGGCGGATTTAACAAGGGCGGTTACAGGGGCCGGTTCGTCCCCCGCAAAGAAGCAGAACACAGAATCAATCATTTTATCCGGGTTCCCCAGGTTCGCCTGGTGGGTGAAAATGTCGAAGTGGGAATCTACAATACCCAGGATGCATTGAAGATGGCACAGGAGCAGGGATTAGACCTGGTGGAAATATCTCCGACCGTGGATCCCCCGGTTTGTAAGATCATCGACTATAACAAATTCCTCTACGATAAGAAAAAGAAGGAAAAGGAGATGAAGGCCAAAAGCAAAGTCTCCGAAGTAAAAGAAATTCGCTTTACCCCCAATACGGACGATCATGACTTTGATTTCAAAGCTAAACATGCTATTGAATTCCTGAAAGATGGAAATAAAGTGAAAGCTTATGTCCAGTTTAAAGGACGCGCCATCCAGTTCCAGGACCGGGGTCAGTTATTGCTCCTTAAATTTGCAGAACGCCTGGCTGAAGTAGGTGTACTGGAAAATATGCCCAAAATGGAAGGCAGGAGGATGCTGGCTATGTTTGCCCCAAAAGGAAAGAAAAAGAACTAAGGATCTATAACAATAATTCATTACCGTCTTCTAAAAAGGCGGTTTTTTTTATTGTAATTACCAGGACGATTTATTGACCACGATCAGGTCTTGTTTAAAGTATATTTTTCGGAGTTGTTAAAGCCTGAATAATTTGGAACTTTTAGCCTAAACATTCAATCATCCTTGTTGTTTTGTCAGCGGGTTTTAACCGTTTGTACCAAAATCCCTGATTGCGCCATGTTTCAGCATTGCTTTACGTAACTTCATCGCTTGAAAAATCACCATCTCATGCATACAAAATCCTATTTATCCCACTGGGTATTGACCTTGTTCACTATGGTTTTTTACCTGAATGTTTCTTCCCAACCCACCTCCCGCGATTCACTGAAAACTCCTCCCGGACCCGGCCGGCCCGTCTCCGTTGGACTCAAGCAGTATAAAGATATAATCACAGATAAGGCTAAAACAGATGAAGGTTTGTTTAGCGTGCACAAGGTCGAAGAAAAATATTTTTTCGAGATCCCCGATGTTTTACTGGGAAGGGAAATTCTCGTGGTAAACCGGATTTCCAAGGCGGCTGCAGGAATGAGAAGCGGTTTTTTTGGTTATGCCGGCGACCAAATAGGCCAGAATGTGATCCGCTTTGAAAAAGGGCCCAATAATAAGATCTTCCTGCGGAGTATTTCTTTTGCGGAATATGCGAAAGACTCAACTTCACCCATGTTCACAGCGGTGACCAATTCTAATATTCAACCTATTTCCGCCTCCTTTGATATCAAAGCTCTTTCAAAGGATTCAACCGGCAGCGTAATTGAAATCACGGATTATATTAACGGGGACAATGATATTCTTTTCTTTAATAGTTCTCTAAAAAGTTCGCAACGCATCGGTTCCCTGCAGGTCGACAAATCTTATGTTGCAGGCGTTCGCTCATTCCCGATCAATATCGAGATCACTACGGTGAAGACTTATGGAAGAACCCCCACGCCGCCTTCAAGTATTCCCGGCTTAACAGTTAGTAGCGGGGGTACCGGTAATATCACTGTTGAACTGAACAGTTCCATGGTCTTATTACCCAAAGAGCCAATGCAGGCCCGTTATTTCGATCCGCGGGTTGGCTATTTTGCCGTAGGTTATACGGATTTTGACCTGAACCCGCAGGGTGTTAAGCCAGTAACTATTGTAAAGCGCTGGAGACTTGAACCCAAAGATGAAGATGTAGAAAAATATAAAAGAGGGGAACTGGTAGAACCTAAAAAGCCTATCATCTTTTATATCGACCCTGCCACCCCAAAGAAATGGGTGCCTTTTTTGATGCAAGGCGTAAATGACTGGCAAATTGCCTTTGAGCAAGCAGGATTTAAGAATGCTATAATGGCCCAACAAGCTCCTTCAAAAGCAGAGAACCCGGAATGGAGCCTTGAAGATGCCCGTTATTCCGCTATAGTATACAAACCTTCCGAGATCGGGAATGCCAGTGGTCCCAGCATAGCAGATCCCCGCAGTGGCGAGATCATGGAAAGCCATATCAACTGGTATCATAATGTCATGGAGTTGCTGCGTGACTGGTATTTTATCCAGGCAGCTGCGGTTGACCCGCAAGCCCGCAAAATGCAGTTTGATGATGAACTGATGGGACAATTGATACGCTTTGTTTCCTCTCATGAAGTAGGACATACGCTTGGACTTCGTCATAATTATGGTTCCAGTTCTTCAGTTCCTGTTGAAAATCTACGGAACAAAGCCTGGGTAGAAGCCAACGGCCACACTCCCTCCATTATGGACTATGCAAGGTTCAACTATGTTGCCCAACCGGAAGATAATATCAGCCAAAAAGGTATTTTCCCGCGCATCGGGGATTATGATAAATGGGCAATTGAATGGGGCTACCGACAATTCTTTTCATATAAAAGTCCCGAAGAAGAAAAAGCACATTTAAATAAATGGGTAATT
>DASUMO010000028.1:0-3821 GCA_036277695.1 Chitinophagaceae bacterium | reverse complement strand
AGCCTCCATCCCAGGGTGGGTTCACCGCTATCCTGGGCAGACCGGAAAAAAAAATCTCGATGGAATCAATCCTTGCTGATTGGTATTGAACAGGAAGTTTTAGGTAATACACATTACCATCCCTGTTAAAAGAAACGGATTCTTTTTGTATTTCTTTCCTGCCTGGTTGTGTGGTAATGCGGCGATAAATTATACTATCAATGTTCATGGGTTGCTGCAGGTCTATCTGCATCGCCCGTTGATTCCGGTAGTCTGTGACTTTATAAACAATGCCCACACTGCCCCGTATTGATCTTTCAGCAAAACCGGGGATAATATTCAATTTGTATTTTAAAACATCCCACCAGGCCCTTTCTGGAGTAATGCTGCCTCTCAGTGTATCCTGGCGGGTAAATCCATTTTCTTCTGCCAGGTTTTGAGCGCTGATCCGGAAGGGATGAACCAGCATCAGCAGGGTGACAAAGAAAATATAAAAATAAATGGGCATAGTAAGATGTTGATCTATTAGAACCAATACTTTGCTAATTTAGACCGCCTGTTGTTAAAACATGACCCGTTCAACAAAATATTTTGCTTTTTTATTTCTTACCGCCGTTGTGGGGGTGGGTTGTTACAGTAAAAAACAGGAGGCAAGGAATATTTTTCATTATAATGAGCAAACAGGAATTGCTTCGCTGGACCCGGCCTTTGCAAAAAACCAGTCCATCATGTGGCCAGTTCACCAGTTATTCAATACCCTGGTCGAGATAGACGACAGCCTGCATATTGTTCCTTCCCTGGCCAGGAGCTGGGAGCTTTCAGCCGACAGGCTTACCTATACCTTTCATTTGCGCAATGACGTCTATTTTCATGATGATGCGGCTTTCACGGGGAATAAGGGAAGAAAGTTAACTGCCGGCGACGTAGCTTATAGCCTCGCGAGGATCATTGACAAGTCAATCGCCAGTCCCGGCTCATGGATCTTTAACCGCAAGGTGGATACCCTGCATGCTTTTAAGGCAATTGATGATACAACTTTTCAACTGAAATTGCTCCGGCCTTATGCTCCCATCCTGGGTATTCTTTCTATGCAATATTGTTCCATTGTGCCGCGCGAAGCAGTTGAGAAATATGGTCCTTCATTCCGCCGTCACCCGGTGGGTACAGGCCCCTTTCGTTATGTGGCCTGGGAAGAAGGGCAGGCCCTGGTCTTGGCCAGGCATCCCGGGTATTTTGAAAAGGATAGTGCAGGAAATCGTTTGCCTTACCTGGATGGTATCAAAATAAGTTTTTATGATAGCAAGGCCACCGAGTTTTTACTTTTCCGGCAAAAAAAACTCGAATTCGTCAATGATATTGATGCTTCTTTTAAGGATGAAGTGCTGACAAAAAGTGGAAGCCTGCGAAAAGAATGGGAAGGAAAGATCGTATTGCAAACAAGTCCATATCTCAATACAGAGTACCTGGGTTTCCTGGTAGACAGTTCCAATGCTATGTTGAAAAACTCTCCTCTCCGTTCACGCCAGCTAAGGCAGGCCATCAATTATGGATTCGATCGCCGGAAAATGATTCTTTATTTGCGCAATTCACTAGGAACCCCGGCAGAATCAGGTTTTGTACCCGAAGGATTGCCATCCTATGATAAAAACCTGGTCAGGGGTTATACGTACGATCCCGCTAAAAGCCGGCAATTACTGGCTGCCGCAGGTTTTCCCGAAGGAAAGGGCCTTGCACCTGTTACTTTACTGACCGTTCCGATTTATGCGGAAATGGCAAATTTCATTGCCAAACAACTGGGAGAAGTGGGTATACCGGTTCAGGTAGATGTTGTGCAAAAGGCCCTTCTCCTTGAAATGACCTCCAATTCCAGGGCTGCTTTTTTCCGCGGCAGCTGGATTGCCGATTATCCGGATGCGGAAAATTATCTGTCCGTTTTCTATTCAAAGAATCCCGCTCCACCCAATTATACGAGGTATAATAACCCGCAATTTGACGCCTATTTTGAACAGGCATTGCTGGAAGAAAATGATTCTTTGCGATACAGGCTCTACCAATTAGCCGACCAGGCCGTAGTGAACGATGCTGCCGTGGTGCCACTCTGGTATGATAAGGCCGTAAGATTGGTTCAACCCCGGGTGCAGGGTTTTAAACCAAATGCATTAAACCTGCTTGAGCTGCGAACAACAAGGTTGGAATAGATTAACGACGGTTCCTTTTCCTGTTTCCGAAAATTCCAAACCGGAGACCTCCTTCTGTGATGATCATATCGGTTTTTGATTCTCTTTCGGTAAAATAAACCGTCCCATCATTGTCTATATAGGGATCAGTCAGGTATTTGGTATTGGAGCCAAACAGATAAGAGGTTTTAAAGGATAATGCGGTTTGTTTTCGTTTGCCCAGCGGGATTTCAACTCCCACACCAGGTCCCCAGATAAAGGCCCAATATCCTTTGGTTGACCTGCCGCCGCTGTATTGCGTATTGCCAAAAAACGTTTCCCGCTCAATATCGACCGTCGAGAAAAAAAGGTTGGTGCCGATGGTTGCGTCTACGAATAACAGGACGGGTTGACTATGTTCAACCAGGTCGGCCCTTGCCTTGAAGGCCAGCGTGAGGATATTATTGGAAGCGGTAATCCGGTAGCGGTCAAAAAAACCCAGGTAATACAAATCGAATACTTTCGTATCTGTACTTGTAACCAGGAATCCTATTTCCCCGCCAATACTGATGGGAGACTCAACCGCCGGGCGGAATAATACATTCCAGCGAATCCCCACACCGGTAACGGGATAAGTCTCCTTGTATTCCTGTTGGGGAAAGCTGAGTTGCAGGCTGACAGTGGAAATCGCTTTTTGAGCCAGGCCGGCTGAACAGGTGAACAGCAGGGAAAACAGAACGAGGAGGCCGCGCATGATAAATCTTTACATAAAGTAAATCAAAAAAGCCCGCAATCAAAAAAGGCTGTGAATTATTCACAGCCCCTTCTTATTGTTCTTTTTTCAATTTGTCCTTAAAAACCTTTTTGAATTTGTCGAGCTTGGGGCGGATCACAATTTTGCAGTAGGGATTATTATTCTCGTTGTTCTCGAAATATTGCTGGTGATAACTTTCAGCCGGGTAAAATTTAGTAAAAGCTGTAATCTCCGTCACGATCGGCCGGTCAAAAGCGCCGCTTTTATCGAGCTCTGCCTTATACTTTTCAGCTTTTTGCTTCTGCTCATCATTATGGTAGAATATGCCACTGCGATATTGGGTGCCTACATCGGCCCCCTGCCTGTTGAGCGTGGTGGGATCATGGGTTTGCCAAAACACTTCCAGCAATTCATCAAAGCTGACCCGGGCAGGATCAAAAACAATTTGAAGGCATTCGGCATGGCCTGTTTCACCTGTACATACTTCCTTGTAGCTGGGATTGTCAACATGCCCGCCGGTATAACCGGACTCAGCACTGATCACCCCGTCCAATTGTTCAAAAATGGCTTCCGTGCACCAAAAACAGCCATTGGCTAGAGTGGCAGTATCCGTTTTTCCTGAAAAATTCGTTGCGTTATTATTAGTTGTTGTCATACTTAATTCTTTTGTAGCCGGTGTATTTTGGGCACAGGAAACCAGGGAAAATATGGCAAGGATTGCAAGGGAAAAAATTGGTTTCATATTCATGATTTAAAGGATCCCGGTATAAATTTCGTGCAATTTACAGTCATAAGAAAACGCGTTTTGTAAGCCGGACGACAGATCTTTTTACCGGGATTATCCTTAACAGTGCTTTAGGATAACAAGAGGATTTACGGAAAGTTCTGAGGTCCCGATTCGGGGCGGAAAGGGAACCGGAAGTTTTAACATT
>DASUMO010000027.1:0-4728 GCA_036277695.1 Chitinophagaceae bacterium | reverse complement strand
GTCGTAATCTGCAGGTAAATTACGCAGCGTAACTTCCAGGCTGGTATTAGAACTGTTGGGAGTAGTTAATTTAAACCAGTCAATATCCGAAGCAGAAGAAAGGCTGGCCGAAATTGCATTTCCGGGATTGAATGCGCGTGCTTGGGTTGAAGTATTATTGGGCTCGTAGGCATCATTGCATGCGACTATCGCTGTAGTCATAAAAGTTGCCTGTCGGGCGGAAGAGGTTGCCAGATTGCATCTGGCCTGTACTCTCCAGTCATAACCAACTAAGGGACTAAGCCCGGAAAGAAAAAACAATGTTGATGTAATTTCCGTTGCTGCCCTTACCCACATGTTGTAAACTTTATAGTCCACATCATAACTTACAGCCCCCGCTACAGCGTCCCAACTCAACATAGCCGAGTTTGCAGTAATATTAAAGGCTGCGAGACCTGAGGGCGTTTCACAGCTTGTACCCACGTTGCCCAATGAAAAAACACCTGAATTAGTTACGCCACTCCAGGTAACAGATCCGTTGGTGGAGGTGCCGGCGCCAATCCCACCATGGTTATCCCAATCATTGCCATTAAAATGTGCCAGGGTAACTTCTGAAACATCAGGTATGTAATCAGCAGGTAAACCGCAAGCACCGGCAGATGTCCAGCCCACGGTTACGTTCAAAGGATAATCTAAACTTTGACCATTGAGGTTTGAAAGGAACCAATATTCACAATCACTTATACTATAAAGACCGGGATCGGCTATAGCCCCGATAGCTGCTCCACTCCTTCTCATATAGAGTGCATTAAATGTTTCTATTTGACCAACAGGTGCAGACATAGTAATGGGTGCATAAACCTCTTCTCTCCCGATTGGAAAAGTAAATGGATCATCCCCGATTTTGTTTACGCCCCCATCTATAAAAGAAATACCGGAAGAACCCGAAGCAGTAGCATCATCATAAAAGATTACGGGACTACCCTGTGCACCATGCTTAACAATTCCCTTAATAAAGGTTGCAGTACCGGCAATGCCTACGTATGTTTCATAGGAAATTCCCATACCATCAAAAATCACATCCTGAAATAAAATCAAACCAGTGCTGTTTATCTCACTGTTGGGCACGGTTGTATTAAAGGTAACAGCAAGTCGATCATCCTGGCTAATGGAAGAAAAATCACCTCCAACGACGAAACTACCTCCTACAGAGAGATTATGTGTCTTTGCCCCATTTTGATTTTCAATCGCCAGCCGCCCGTCAATAATAATATCCCCTGAAATAATCAAAGCGGCGGTATTTTCAGCGGCAAACCGCAACGTTCCATACGTATATATTTCATTAAAATTATCATCATAATAGTAAAATCCATCAATTATAAGAAGACCTGCCGGGTAGGGTACGGTTCCAGTTATCTTTATTTCGGTTTCAGCCGTTATAATAACCTTACCGGTTCCGGGGTTCTGACCAGGATAGGTAATACTACTCACCCAACTACTTCCATTATATGTTTCCCACTTTGTGAGGTCATTCCAGTTTCCATTAGCAACTGATCTGTAGTCGCCTGTTGATTGTGCGGAGATTGAAAAACAGAATCCAGTAGAAACCAGTAGGGTAAAAATGAATTTTTTCATGATCAAAGTTTTTAAATTTTACTACCTGTCCCTCTCCCCTTCAACTCGAGGCAGTGATCGTTACTGAATACAGGGCCCACCCAGCAAAATCATCCGCGGCATTGAATTGGTCAATGGTAACTTCGAAGGCGCCGCCATAATCATCCCAGGGTTGCACCAGCGCATGCAGTACTGTTAGTTGAGGTCCTTCAACAGAAATATCCTGGTTAATTTCCCCGGGAGGGGTTGTAATCCTGAATTGATAAATAATGTCGTGGGCCAATCCTACATTAAATTCAACCAAATACTTTTTCCCGGCTATTTTGGGAAATTCGACTTTAACTCCCGGATAAGTAGCTCCCTGGTAAAAGGAATTGAATATCGCCGTCCCTTTAGCCGACAGCGTGGGAATAATTGCAGCACAATTATAAAAGGAGAGGCTACTCTGCCCTTCCATAAGTTTTGATGGAGAAAGAATAATCGGTGATTTCAAGGATGTTACCTTTACCTTCATTAATCCTGCTATCTCGGCAGCCGATAAATTTTGAAATATCTTTGGCTTCCCATCGTAGTTTTTGGCAACAAATTCTTTGACAGGAAGAACGACTTTTGATAATTCCTTTTGTAACATACATGCTTTCTTTAAGGTTAAATAATGAAGCCTGGTTGAGTGGAAATTGCAGGCGGTCTGTCAAATTCCCGGATAATATCTGGTATACCCTTGATTTACTAGCTATTGTTACGGTTGAGAATATTCTACGGTAATTTCAACGAGGTCATAATTAACCACAACAGAACCATTGCCACTGGGTGGATAGCTATCAATTCTTACCCCAAAATATTGATGATTCACTATGGCTGGTGTCCACAGGTATGCCTGGTTATGATTAAATCCTCCGTTGTTCCCGCTTCCGCCTTGCGGAAAAACATATTCCGTTTCAGTAATTGGGTACATTTTACCCGGATAGTCATCAAGGTTAGTCCAAAACACTCCGTACGAGCAGGGTCCAAACCCGCATTGATATCGTTGCATTAACGTAAGAAAATAATCCCCGATTGCGGGCCTGCCAGTCTTGAATCGCTTTACCTTTACTGCAATATTTTCAATGGTTGCATTCTCCGGAATGGTGAATCCAAAACCCTGTAGTGCAAGGCTTGAAAATGAATTGCCATTAGCACTTAATTTTCTTGTAGAGGCATATTTACCATCATCTGCTGATACATCTCCGGCTTTGGCCCTGGGATAACCCCCATCTCCGAAAACTTCCCGGAAATTATTAAGGTTATTAAGATAGGTTGCTGTCCTGGTTTGAGATGAGAGGACAGATGCAGCTAAATTTTCTTCAACAGGCATTAAAAGTGAATCGGATAGAAGAGGCGGGGATTGATTTGTTGAATTATAATCTTTTTTGCAATTCACGCATAAAGTAATGATAAACAAATATCCCATCCCGCGGAGGATTGATATATGTGAGAAAGGTTTCATAAAAATATTTTAGAAAATGATTAATGAATTTTGTGGAAGTTCTGATCACGGAAGTTGGTATCGTAATTTTTGAGAAATTCCAGTTGGTTTACTGTTAACTCAAAATTTAACACCCTTAAAGCCCTGTTCAAAGCCGGAATTAACGAATGATGGATTTGGGTTAATGAATGGAGGAAGAAATGCGAAAAAAAGCAGGTTTTAAGAGCCGGAATAAATATCCAGGAAACGATCTTTACGCTGTTTGGAGACATTCAGGGCATCGCCGTTTGACATGATCAATTGCCCGCCCTCTCCCCGGATATATTTTTGAATCTCCTGGAGATTGACAAGGTATGATTTATGAATGCGGAAAAAACGATACTCGCTCAGCAGTTCCTCGTATTCTTTTAAATGCTTCGAGGTCATAATTTTGGCCTGCTGCTTTAGAAAAAACCGGGTATAGGGCCCATTACTTTCACAATAGATGATATCACTAACATTAATAAACAACAGGCCTTCAAGAGTGGGCAAGGCAATCCGGTGACTGCTTTGGGAAGCGCTTTTCATATTGTTCAGCAATGCTTCCAGGTTCTTATTCAGGTATTCACGATTTAATCTTTTCTCAGCTTTTGCAAGCGCTAACTTCAATTCAGCAAGATCAATAGGTTTGAGCAAATAGTCAATCGCGCAGAATTTAACTGCTTTCAGTGCATAGTGATCAAATGCCGTAGTGAATACCAATTCAAAATTTATTTCCGGGAGTTTTTCCAGGATCTCAAAAGATGTTTCCGATTGCAATTCAACATCCATGAAAACCAGCCCAGGCCGATGTTCTGCGATAGCAGCCAGGCCCGTTTTAACAGAATCAGCTTCGGCGATAACATTCACCTGGGGGCAATGCTCCCGGAGCATTTCCCTCAACATGCGGCGGCCGTACTCTTCATCTTCTATGATTATTGCATGAATCACCTGTTTCAACAATTTTGGGTTGGTCAACGCCAATGATTCCCGGAATAATTCCCCCGTCCCAATAAAAACTGATACTTACTCTTCCTCTTTAACCGGGATAGAAATGGTAACCCTTGTTCCGGCTGGTTTAGGAATGTCCCCGGGGTATTGTTCCGGGTCAAACAAATCTTCTATCGTCACTTCCATTTTATAATCCAGCAATTCAAACAATCCTGATATTCGTTCTTCCGTGACTTTTATTCCAAGTGACTTATGCTTTAAAACTTTTCGTTCCTCAATCTCCTGCGCTCTTGCCCGGCCAATCCCGTTATCTTCAATTTTGCATAGTAACAACCCATTATTTTTCTCAAGGGAAAACCATAAATCGCCCTTCCCGTTTTTACTGACCAGGCCATGTAGAATCGCATTCTCGATATATGGCTGAATGAGCAATGGAGGGATCTCCGTATTCTCAATGTCAATCTTTTTATCAATTGTAAAATGATAGTCAAATTTATTACTGAACCGGAGTTGTTCCAGCTGGATATAAAGTTCCAGTAACTGCAACTCGTTACTTATGCTGACTGTATTCTCCCG
This sequence comes from Chitinophagaceae bacterium, assembly GCA_036277695.1. Taxonomy (GTDB): domain Bacteria; phylum Bacteroidota; class Bacteroidia; order Chitinophagales; family Chitinophagaceae; genus CADEDV01. The sequence goes on along the minus strand of DASUMO010000027.1, from coordinate 125 downwards.
GGAATTTTCAAGGATCTTCCTGATCAGTTTTGAAAACTTGGAAAGGTAATTGAGCGCTTCTTCCTTCTCCCGTATTGTAATGAAATGCTGAATGGAGTTCAGTGAATTGAAAATAAAATGGGGAT
>DASUMO010000026.1:0-6969 GCA_036277695.1 Chitinophagaceae bacterium | reverse complement strand
GGGGTAATTGCCCACCCGGGTTATGCAAAAGGGAAAATGATCAATGCGATGAAGATCGCAGGTGAAATCTTAGCCGCATTACCCAAAGATCGTTTATCCCCGGAATCCACGGATGGGAAAAGGGGATTTATCCATCCTGTCCGCATTGATGGCATAGCGGAAAAATGCACGATCGATTTTATTATCCGTGATTTTGAAACACCAGGTTTGAAAAAAAAGGAGGATTACCTGCGTACCCAGATTGAAGAACTGATCCGGACATATCCCAAAGCATCATTTGAGTTCCAGGTTACCGAGCAATACAGGAATATGAAGGAAGTGCTGGATCAGCATCCCCAGGTGGTAGAATATGCCAAGGAAGCTATTGAGAGAGCCGGCCTGAAAGTGAAAACCGAAAGTATAAGGGGCGGAACAGATGGCAGCCGTCTTTCATTTATGGGCCTGCCCTGTCCTAATTTGTTTGCGGGTGAACAGGCTATTCATTCAAAATTGGAACATATCAGTATCCAGGATATGAATAAAGCTGTTGAAACCATGGTTCACCTGGCCCTAATCTGGGAAGAGCGGTCATGACAATATTGTACTATTGATTACGTTCAGTCTCATAATGAAGTTTGTTTCACTTCTTTTTTCTGTTTTATTTTTTTACCCGGTGTTTTCCCAGAATCTCCTGCTTAACGGCGGGTTCGAAGAGGAAAATACCTGCACGGAATTCAGCATTCGTTGTGCCCCGGAAGCCTGGATCAGTAGTTCGGATGGTTTTAGCAATTATTTCAAAGATGCCGGCAGAGCCTATGAAGGACAGCATTGCATGGCAGTTTCGGCAGGTCATTCCAGGAAAAATTACCAGCGTACTTATATCAGGAGCCAGTTGCCCTGTGCATTAAGAAAAGGCAATTCCTACCGGCTCACTTTATATGTCAAATCGGCCCACCCCATATTGGAAAGCATGGGAATCATGTTCTGCAAAACCGATCCCTTGCTGTCCAACTATTGGTACCAACGAACGCCTTCACTCTATTTTTCCCAGGGGAACAATCATTTCACAAAAGACAGCAGCTGGCAAAAAGTGGAATGGATCTACCAGGCCAGTGGCGAGGAGCTGTTTATACAGATAGGAAGTTTTGCAAAATTGGATATCACCGGGCCAACCGGGATTAAAATGGTGAACCAATTCCTTGTTTTTGTGGATGCCATTTCAATGGAACCAATAAACAGGAATGAACTGGCCTGTTCGAGCTACAGCTTTGAAAAGAAAAAATTGTATGAACAGGATGCACGTCACAGCTTTTTAAAAATTTCATTGAATAAGCAGCGTACAAAGCCTGAAACACCGGTTTTGCAACCCACAACTCTCCCTGTTATCGATACGCTGGTATTGCCGGATGTTCTTTTTGCAACAGCAAAAAAAGAGCTGGGACCAGCCAGTCATACATTGTTGGATACTGTTTGTGCAAACCTGGGATTAAAAACAGTGGATTCAATAATTATCGAAGGACACACGGATAATACCGGAACAGCAATTTTTAATGAGCGCTTATCACAAGGAAGATCCGAGACAGTAAAAACTTACTTGCAATCCTGCCCGGGTCTTCACAGGGCGAAACTGGTCAGCCGTGCCTGGGCCAGCAGCAAACCAAGAGCGGATAATGGAACCCAGGAGGGACGTCGGAAGAACCGTCGTGTTGAACTGATCATCTATTGCAGGGAATAATTTATTTTTCTTTGGTTTACCATGGCTACCTTTGATTTTACTCTAAAATATTTTCTACATGGAGATCAAACAATTTTTTGCCGATTACTGGTGGGTTTTAGCCGGTATCATCATTCTTTTCGGTTCTTTTTTTACAATCAACCAGGGTTATATCGGGGTCATCACGATGTTTGGTAAATATCGCCGGATTGTGCGGCCGGGTTTGAATATGAAAATCCCGCTCCTGGAAACCGTGTATCGTAAAGTGTCGATCCAAAACCGTTCGGTGGAGCTGGAATTCCAGGCTGTAACTGCCGACCAGGCCAATGTATATTTCAAAAGCATGTTATTGTATTCCGTACAAAACGCGGATGAGGATACGATTAAAAAAGTTGCCTTTAAATTTATTGCCGACCGGGATCTTATGCAGGCCCTGATCCGCACGATTGAAGGTAATATCCGGTCTTTTGTTGCCACCAAAAAGCAGGCGGAAATACTGGGTCTTCGGAAAGAGATCGTAGAATATGTAAAGGCCGAAATCGATCATACCCTCGAAACCTGGGGTTATCACCTGCTGGATCTCCAGATCAATGATATCACATTTGATAAAATGATCCTGGACTCGATGAGCAAAGTGGTAGCTTCCAATAACCTGAAGGCAGCAGCTGAAAATGAAGGACAAGCCCTGCTCATCACTAAAACAAAAGCTGCTGAGGCAGACGGGAACGCCATCAAGATCTCGGCGGAAGCGGAAAAAGAGGCTGCCAGGCTTCGTGGCCAGGGCGTGGCGCTCTTCCGGAAGGAAGTGGCAGCTGGTATGACGGAAGCTGCCGAGCAAATGAAACAGGCCAACCTCGACACCAATGTGATCCTGTTCAGCATGTGGACAGAAGCCATAAAGAATTTTGCCGAATATGGAAGAGGCAATGTAATCTTCCTCGATGGAAGCCCGGATGGTATGGAAGGTACGATGAAACAGATACAGGCACTGATGGTAAAACAGGCAGGTACTTCTTCGATTAAATAAGGAGGGGAAGCCGTTTGATGTATGAAATACGGGTTCTGAGAATTAGCTCTCATACTTCTGATTTCAGACCTCCGACCTCATCGTTCCTGTTAAAGAACTCCAAAACTTCTTTTCCTTGTACAACGTGGCATTATTTTTTTCGTTCTTGTCCCGATTATTGACAGCTGTTGAAAACAATCGTAACCTCATTTAACGGGTTGTGCTACATTTACCCACCTAAAGAGAACAACTTCTATGTTTGATTTATTGCAGACCATTGACACCGCTACAAGAGTGGTAAAACATGTAATCGGAGACACAAATAATGATGGGTACCTTGGTTTTGGTGAGTTACTGATGACGGGGGGCTGGATCATGATTCCCCTGGGTGTGATGTTACTCCTGGCTGTTTGGGTTTTTTCAGAACGCACGATCGCCATCCGGAATGCGGGGAGGATCGACTCGAATTTTATGAATATTATCCGCGATCATATTGTGAGCGGCAATGTCAGCGCGGCCCGCAACTTTGCCAAGAATACCAATAACCCGGTAGCCCGCATAATTGATAAGGGCATACAACGCATCGGTAAACCCATCGACAGTATCGAGAAAAGCATGGATAATGTCGGTACGCTTGAGATGTATAAACTGGAGAAAAACCTGGGCATTCTTTCTGTTGTCTCCAAAGCGGCTCCAATTTTTGGCTTTGTGGGAACACTGGTAGGCTTAATGCAGTTGTTTTCCAATATTACTACTTCCAACGAATTTGAAGTGAGTACCATTGCCGGTGGTATCTATACCAAACTGATCACTTCCATTACCGGGTTGGTGATCGGGTTGGGCGCTTACCTGGCTTATAGTTACCTGAATACCCAGATCGATAAAACGGCTAATAAAATGGAAGCGGCATCTGCCGATTTCCTGGACGTATTACAGGAACCTACCCGCTAATCCACCTGCATGAAATTCAGAAAAAAACATAAGGGAGAATCATCGGAGGTATTTACGGATTCATTGAATGATATCCTGTTCATCCTCCTCATGTTCTTTTTGATCGTGGCCACCCTGGCCAATCCCAATGTCGTAAAGGTTGGATTACCCCGGGGTACAAAGGATACCAAGGCCAAGCAAAACATAATGGTCTCTATTGATAAAGACCAGCAATTTTTTATCGGCTCCCGCAAAGTGGAACATTCCATGATAGATACCATGCTGGCCCATGAGATCGAAAAATACCGCAAATCACCCCTCGATACCCCTACCGTGGTAATCAATGCTGACACGATATCCTATTATGGAGAAGTATTCCGGATCATGCGCATTGCTAAATTGAATAAGGCCAAGGTAGTGGCCAACGTTAAATAAGAATTTAGCCCCTATTGAACTGGAAAAAGAGCAGTGAATACTTTATCTTAATTGAGCTCTTATCATTCTGTCATTTCCCTGCATATCTTTTTTTAATTCAACACTGAATCCTTGTTCGCTGTAAAGATCAATCGCGTCTTTCCCCATGTCTTTATGAATTTCTGCATAGATGGAACCGCCGGGATTTAGCTTTTCCTTTCCAAACAGGGCCAGTTGACGGTAAAATAACAGGGGATCATGGTCCGGTACAAATAGCGCGGCTGCAGGTTCATAATCCCTTACATGCGCTTCCAGCGAATGATTTTCTGACAGCGGTACATAAGGCGGATTACTCACCAGCAGGTCAAAACAGGGGAGGTGTTGTCGTTGCCCTGGATCCAGGAAATCAAGTAATAGAAAATGTACCGCCGCCCCCAGGTTATCTGCATTTAATCGGGCAATTTTCAGAGCAGCCGCACTGGAATCGCAGCTCCAGACCTCTGCCTTCCGCAATCTTCTTTTCAGGGCAATGGGAATACAGCCACTCCCGGTTCCAATATCAAGTATGGTTAGCGAGTCGAGGGGAAATTTACAATTAGAAATAATCCATTCAACCAGTTCTTCCGTTTCGGGCCGGGGAATCAATACGTTTTTATCAACATAAAACTTCAACCCGCAAAACCAGGCTTCATTCAGTATATATTGAAGAGGCTCCTGCTTTAATAATCGCCGCAGGATCACCTGCAGCCTGTCCTGTTGTTCACTTGTGATTAGTTTATCCTGCTGGTAACTGCCGCTATTCCTGTCTATTCCCGTTAAATGTTCCATTACCGAACTGCTGATCGCCATTGCCTCACCCTCTTCATATATTGGGAGAAGTTGGCGGAAAAGATGCTGCCTCGCTTCCCTGCTATTCATGGCGGCAAACATACGACTTAGAATATATTCGGATAAAGCAGAATTTTCTTGGCATGGACTTCAATTATCTTTGTTTGAATGGATATTCCTGATGCCTGACCATGAATTTTATATGCAGCGTTGTTTGGAACTGGCTAAAAAAGGCGCCGGTTCTGTAGCACCGAATCCAATGGTCGGGTCGGTATTGGTATATCAGGACCGGATCATAGGGGAGGGTTGGCACCAGCGTTTTGGTGAGGCACATGCCGAAGTGAACTGCATCAGCTCAGTTAGAGAAGAAGATCAACCACTGATCAATTCATCAGTATTATATGTTTCATTGGAACCCTGTGCGCATTTTGGAAAAACCCCGCCCTGCACCGATTTGATTATCCGCCATAAGATCCGGCAGGTCGTGATTGCCTGTCCTGATCCCTTTGATGAAGTGAATGGAAAGGGAATTGAAAAATTAAAGGCTTCGGGCATTGATGTGATAACCGGGGTATTGGAAAAGGAAGCCATGGCGTTGAACCGTCGCTTTTTTATTTTCTATCAACAGCACCGTCCTTATATTATCCTGAAATGGGCGCAAACAGCCGACCATTTTATGTCCAGGGAGGCAGGCCAGCCAAGGCTGCTGATCAGTAATGAACTCAGCAACCGTCTCGTACACCAGTGGCGCAGCCAGGAATCTTCAATCCTGGTAGGTACTGCAACCGCGTTGGCCGACAATCCATCTCTCACCACGCGATTATGGCCCGGCGCTTCACCGCTGCGTTTGATCCTGGATCTTTCCCTTCGTCTCCCCCCTTCACTTCATGTTTTCGACCAAACTGTGAAGACAATTATATTCAACAAACTCCGGGAGGGCGAAGAAGGGAATTTGCATTATTACAAAATTTCCGAGAGTCAAAACCTGGTGCAACAGTTATTGCATGCATTGTATCAATTAAAGATCCAAAGTGTAATGGTTGAAGGCGGGGCCAGGCTCCTGCAATCTTTTTTGAATGAGGGCTGCTGGGATGAGGCAAGGGTCATCACTAATGAACATTTAAAAATCGAAAAAGGATTGGCCGCACCCCGGCTGGGAAATGCATGGCAAACCGGGGAACAGGAACTGGCTTCCGACAGGATTCGTTTCTATACAAGGCAGGCCAAATAACTTGGTCCTTCAACAGCGGGATTATTATGCTATTCTAAAATGTATCCTCTAAATCTCCGGCGTATGTTTGCAGGGTATGAGCCGGGATTATTATAATATGCCCTCGCAGGCTGGAAAGGCTGAATACAAAGACAGGGGAAGCAAATTCCTGGCTTATTGCTATCCTATTACCAGCGTCGATGATTTTAAAGCAAGGCTGGCTGCAATCAAAAAGGAACACCCCAAAGCAACCCATCATTGTTTTGCTTATCGCCTGGGAATGGATATGGACCAATTTCGCGTCAGCGATGACGGCGAGCCCTCGGGTTCTGCAGGCCGGCCTATCCTGGGACAGATCGACAGCCGGGAACTCACCAATACACTCGTTATTGTAGTGCGATATTTCGGGGGAACTTTACTGGGTGTGCCGGGTTTGATCCATGCCTATAAAACAGCCGCGTCGCTCGCACTGCAGGTCACGCCTATTTCCCCCCGGCCCCTGCTCATTTCTTACCGTCTGTATTTCGATTATACCCAAATGAACGAGGTAATGCGTCTGGTAAAACAATTTGAATGCCTGGTGCAAAACCAGGATATACAACTGTTCTGTACATTGGAAATCGGCATCCCGCGTAACAGGCTGGAGGAAGTATTGTATAAAATGAAAGAATTGCGAGGTGTGGAAATGGGAAAACTAAGCTGACATGCTGATTATTTGAAACGGGTGCTTACCACCAGTTCCTTGCTTCCGGGTGTATAATGGTAAAAACCTTCACCGGATTTTACTCCCAGTTTACCGGCAGTAACCATATTCACCAATAATGGGCAGGGGGCATATTTCGGATTGCCAAATCCCTGCTCCAGCACTTTTAATATGGCGAGGCAAAC
>DASUMO010000025.1:0-3174 GCA_036277695.1 Chitinophagaceae bacterium | reverse complement strand
TTAGAACCCATCAGGGCACGGTTGGCATCATCATGCTCCAGGAACGGAATCAGTGAAGCGCTCAATCCTACAATCTGGTTGGGAGCAACGTCCATGAATTGAACATCGTTCCGGTCAAGTATTGGAAAATCACCCGTTTCCCGGCTGACGATCTTTTCGTCTACAAAATGTCCTTTATCATCCAGGGCGGTATTGGCCTGTGCAATTTTAGCCAGGTCCTCTTCTTCCGCGCTCAGGAATGAAAGCTCCTTCATGTTCACTTTCCCTTCATGCACTTTGCGGTAAGGAGTTTCAATGAATCCCATATCATTGATCTTGGCATGCACGCAAAGCGTGGAGATCAGACCAATGTTGGGACCTTCAGGTGTTTCAATCGTACAAAGACGGCCATAGTGCGAATAGTGTACGTCACGCACCTCGAAACCGGCTCTTTCACGGCTCAAACCACCGGGCCCCAGGGCAGATATACGACGCTTGTGCGTGATCTCGCTCAGGGGATTGGTTTGATCGAGAAACTGAGATAATTGCGATGTTCCAAAGAAAGAATTGATCACCGAGGAAAGTGTCCTGGCATTGATCAGGTCAACCGGGGTAAACACCTCGTTATCCCGAACATTCATTCTTTCCCGGATGGTACGGGCCATACGTGCCAGGCCTACACCGAACTGAGCATAGAGTTGTTCACCCACGGTTCTTACACGGCGATTGCTCAGGTGATCGATGTCATCGATCTCCGCTTTACCGTTGGTCAGTTTTACCAGGTATTTAATGATGAGGATGATATCCTCTTTGGTCAATACTTTTTTGTCCAGCGGTTGATCGATATTCAGTTTGCGGTTGATCTTGTAGCGGCCAACTTCACCGAGGTCATAACGCTTGTCGCTGAAGAACAATTTATCAATAATTCCACGGGCTGTTTCATTATCTGGTGCATCCGCGCCACGCAACTGGCGATAGATAAACTGCACAGCTTCCAGTTCACTGTTGGAAGTATCCTTGTTTAATGTGTTATAGATAATCGCGTAGTCGCCTCCCACATCCTCGCGCTGGATAAAGACACTTTTCACATCCATTTCAGAAATCGTTTCAATCGCCTCTTCGTCCAGTACGGTATCCCGCTCCATCACGATTTCATTCCGCTCGATTGAAACAACTTCGCCGGTATCTTCATCCACGAAATCTTCCACCCAGGTTCTCAGTACACGGGCGGCAAGACGCTTACCGAGATATTTGGTCAAAGTCTTCTTATCCGTTTTTACTTCATCAGCCATCCCGAACAATTCAAGGATGTCCTTATCAGTTTCATAGCCAATTGAACGCAGTAAGGTTGTAACCGGGAATTTTTTCTTACGGTCAATGTAAGCATACATCACATTGTTGATATCCGTGGCAAATTCCATCCAGGCGCCTTTGAAAGGAATAACCCTGGCGGAATAGATCTTGGTCCCATTGGGATGGATAGACTGGCCAAAGAAAACACCAGGGGAACGGTGTAACTGGGAAACGACCACCCGCTCAGCACCATTGATCACAAAGGTCCCACGCGGTGTCATGTAGGGAATATTGCCCAGGAAAACGTCCTGGACGATAGTTTGGAAGTCCACGTGTTCCTCATCGTTACAGCTCAGGCGCAGTTTGGCCTTCAGGGGAACAGCATAAGTCAGTCCACGCTCCATACACTCTTCAATCGTGTACCGGGGCGGATCGATAAAGTAATCCAGGAATTCCAGCACAAAAATATTCCTGGTATCAGTAATCGGGAAGTTTTCCTTGAACACGCGGAATAATCCTTCGATATTCCGTTTGTCGGGTGTTGTTTCCAACTGGAAAAACTCTTTAAAAGACTGGATCTGTACTTCAAGAAGGTCGGGAGTTTCGGCCAGATGCTTGATTTTTCCGAAATCCACCCTTTGATTCATTTTAGTTGAGGACATATGCGTAAAAACCGGTTTTAATGAGATCAGGACACACAAATCACGTTCAGGCTTCCATTTTCGAAAAAATAAAAGCCCGTTGAGTATCAACTACTTAAACATGATTCGGGATGTCAAATTAAATTTGGCCAAAATAAAGGATGGCAAAGGTAAGGATTTATGCTTTGTGAACAAGAAATCTTTGCCGACAAAAATCCCGCCAAATATGTGAAAAAACCATATACCAGGTCATGGCAGCCAATTAACTTAAACCCAAAAACCATTGTCCTGGCGCGAAATTCTAAGGGATTATTTCAGTTTTAGTAAAAAAGACCGGTTAGCCTTGATTTTTTTGGCAGGAATGGTTATTTGCCTGGCCCTTGCCCCCCGTTTTTTCCCAAAACCGGGCAGCGTTGATTTGGCCTCGGTGGATACGAGCTGGCTAATGGCTTTGAAACAGCTTGAATTAAAAGAAAAATGGGAAAGCGGGGAATATTCTGAATCCGGCCCTATTAATCCCGAAGAAGATTACCTGTTTGAACGCCAAAAAAAATTTCCCGGGAAAACTAATCCCTTTGTTTTTGATCCGAATACACTTGATGAAAAAGGTTGGAAAAAGTTGGGATTAAGGGATAAAACCATAACTACTATTCAAACCTATCTGGCAAAAGGTGGGCGATTTCAAAAACCAGCTGATCTGGCTAAAATCTATGGACTTTTCCCGGATGAATACGAGAGACTGGAGCCTTATATCAGGATTGAGAAAAAGACGGACGATAAACACCAGGTAAAACAAAATCCGTCATTTGTTCGCCGATCAACCCGTATCGCAGAACTCGACATTAATGAAGCCGATACTACAGCTTTTATCAACTTACCGGGAATAGGCAGTAAACTAGCCAACCGGATTATAAATTTCCGGGAAAAACTCGGTGGGTTTTATGCTGTAGAGCAAATAGGTGAAACGTTCGCTCTCCCGGATTCAACATTCCGAAAAATAAAACCACTGCTAAAATTGGGGAGCAGGGATCCAAAGAAGATCAACATCAATACTGCTACCATTGATGAACTTAAAACGCATCCTTATATACGATTCAATCTAGCCAGGGTCCTTGTAGCCTATCGCGATCAGCATGGGTTGTTTGAAAAGCCGGAAGACATAAAAAAAATAATGGCTATCAACGAGGAGGATTGCAAAAAGCTACTTCCCTACCTTACAACAGGGCAGGAATAATATTGCTAACCTCTTTTAATAAAAAAA
>DASUMO010000024.1:0-3869 GCA_036277695.1 Chitinophagaceae bacterium | reverse complement strand
AAGCGGAATTTATAAAATTGAGGCTACCGAAATCAAAAAGGAATTAAAAATCTCACATACCTGGGTAACGCTCGAAAACCAGGCTTTTGCAGCAGCATATTCCCTGCTGGCAGATGGTGACTTGAATGGGTTTGCCAACCAGGAATGGGCCGATCATGTGCAGGCAAGTTTTGCCGACAGCATCAGTTTTGAAGTTCACTTTTACAGGGAAGGGCAGGTCATACTGCATGTGGTTCATGAGATCATGCCAAACGGTTATTTAAAAATAACACAGCAGGGTAAAAAGGATAACGGAACTGCTTACACCAATACAGAAATATATCATAAGCAACTCAGCGTACTCCCTTATTCGGCCTCGGTAAGCGGAGCCCTGGTAAAGCCCACGGAAGAAGGAGTGATCCGGCATAAAGCACTAACTGCGATGGAAGAACAGACGAACATGCAGCTGGACCAGATCCGCAAACAAATTGAATTACTGGCCTTACAGGCCCAGGAAATTCAAAAGCGAAAGGAATTGTCCTTAATAATTTATAGCGCAAGGCTTTCGTTCAAGCCCAATATCGGCCAGGTCTATTATCTCTATGAAAAACATGATAGCAGCTACCTGCTATCTCTGGTTTCCCCAAAAGAATGGGGACCGGCTGGCCCATTTAAACGTTTTGTTGCCGCCGTCCGCCTCCTGGCTGATCATACCTGGCAGGAATTATAGATCATTTACTTTTGAAATATGACAAAGCTCTCGGTCAATATTAATAAGATAGCCACGCTTCGGAATTCCCGGGGGGGCAATGACCCGGATGTTGTAAAAGCGGCTGTCGATGTGCAGCGTTTTGGAGCCGACGGAGTGACCGTCCACCCCCGTCCGGATGAACGGCATATCCGTTACGATGATGTAAGACAGATCCGCGGGGTGATCAGTACCGAATTTAATATTGAAGGCAATTGCCGGGAACAAAAATTTGTTGACCTGGTTGTGGAAACTAAACCCCACCAGGTTACCCTGGTTCCGGATACGGGATCCCAGCTCACTTCTGATCATGGCTGGGATACCAAAAGATATAAACAATATTTAAGCGAGATCATCGCCCATTTTCATGCAGCCGAAATTCGGGTATCCATCTTCGTTGATCCGGTTTTGGAGATGGTGGAAGGGGCCGCGGGAACCGGTGCAGACCGGATAGAGCTCTATACTGAAAATTATGCACGCCGGTTCGCAGCGGGTGAGCGCGAGGCAGCAGTAAAGGATTATACAGAAGCTGCCAAACTCGCCACCACATTGGGTTTGGCAATAAATGCGGGGCATGATCTGGATTTACATAATCTTCAATTTTTTTATCGCCACGTGCCCGCATTGGCCGAAGTAAGTATTGGCCATGCATTAATCTGCGATGCGATTTACCTGGGTTTGGAAAACACGATTCAACTCTACAAACGACAACTTCAATGATTCAACATTGTTTTTTTTATACCACAACAGTGGAGAATAATTTCATTGACCGGCATGATCTTTTCTTACAAAAAAAAAATGACAACATCGTAGTTTTACTAGTAAATTTTGTTAAAAATAATTTGGGTGCATCGTAAAAAACATTAGTTTTATCCCCTGATTTTAACTCCATCCTGCCGAAATAACCGCTTCTCTTCGATATCCTGTGCTGCCAATCTCCAATCTCTCGATATCCTTTGCCGCCAATACGGATGAATTTTTCTAATATCCCTTGTCACCAAAAGTGATTTAATATATCTATTCCACCCCTACGAATTCTTTAGGTAATCCCTAACTCAGATCCCACCCCTGCGATAGCTAAATGGATTTAATTCTGTTTGTAGCGATCAAAATCAATTTTTCTTGTACCAAAAAAAAGATTTATGGGAAACACTACTTTTGACTGTAACCCGTGTTTACAGAACTTAAGGAGGGCCCCGTTAAACAGCATGAAACGATTTTTTTCATTGCTTTTTATGGGGCTTCTTTGTTCTGCTGGAGTATTTGGCCAGGCTGGCACGGCGCCGGTAGTTCCGCCCAATCCACCTGCTGTCGGTTTTGCGATCGATGGTTATCTGGAGCGACAGGGTGTCGCAGGTGATTGGCTGGCCGCACCGGGGGGAAGTCCCGCGGGCACTTATTTTTTCAGTTCCACGCCGCCGGGAGCGCCTTTATTCCCCAACCCTCCAATTCTCTCGTATCATCCGATTGATCTCTGGAATGACCAGGTCAACGATGATATCTTTGATGGAGGTAATAAGTTATTCCAGGACCCCAACGTATGGGGTTGGCGAAGCCAGAAACCACCTGCCAAAGATGATATCAATAATGCCATGGTGGCGATCACGGAAAACCCGGCTGATGGCCACATTTGGGCTTTGATATCTGGGGACCGTTTATCCACTAACGGTACCAGCTACCTTGATTTCGAGTTTTACCAGAACAGCATTTTTAAGACCGGGGGGCCGATCCCGGGAGGAACCGGGGGTTTTGTCTCCTTTGGACCAAACGGTGGCCGGACGATCGGTGACTTAAGTGTAACCCTCACATTTACCAATGGGGGTTCTGTTATTTCCAATATATCCTTCCTGCAATGGTTACCGACCAGCGAAACAGAATTTGATTATCTACCTGTTCCGGGTGTACCGGGAACATACTATGGAGCGGCTAACCCGACAAATGGCACACCAGTGCCTTATGGCGCTTTTGGCATGAACGTGTATCCCGATTCGCTGATGTTTGTTGAAGCAGCCATTGACCTTACGGCTTTACTTGGCGCAGCTTCAAATGATCCCTGCCGTGCGCTGATCTTCAAATCACTTTTCATCAAAACAAAATCTTCGGCTGAAAGAACAGCTGACCTGAAAGATTTTATTTCGCCGATACAGTTTGAATTGAACCTTGGCGTTTCTACGATTCATTATGACGATTATTGTTCAGGTGCCGGGATCCAGAATCCAGTGTTAAATGATCCGGCTCCCCCAGATCAAAATGTGAGCTGGACGATTTCACCTGCCAATGCCGGGGTAACGATCAACGCGAGTACGGGGCAGATCAATGTAGGCACGGTATGTACGGAGACGCAGTATGTCGTGACCTATTTCTATGATGCCCGACCTAATTGCGATACGTTTGCCAGAGACACCTTTATTGTAACACCGCCACCACCGGCGACCCTGCAAAACCCGCCCGGGAATATAACCGTGGCATGCGGGCAGATACCAGCAGTAAGCGGCTTACAATACACTAATAACACACAGGGAAGTTGTGGGATTAGCGGTACCGTCACTTCGACGCAAACCGCTGCTCCTGGTCCTTGTGGCGGCGTGGTCACTGAAACATGGGCATCTACCGTGGATGTTTGTGGAAGAACCATTGCCGGGCATACCCGAACGATCACAGTACAGGCAGCCACACAGGCTTCCTTTACCAGTACACCGGGTAATATAACAATCAGCTGTACCGCAGCTCCACCTTTGCCAACCTCATTGGGCTATTCCAATGGCGGAAGTGGTAATTGCCAGATCTCCGGTTCAGTAACCTCAACACTTACAGGTTCACATACTGCTTGTGGAGGTTCTTACACTGAAACATGGACATTCACTGACCAGTGCCAGCGTACGATCACTCATAGCAGAGTCGTGACTGTAAGTGCTGCTCAGCAGGCCAGCTTCACCAGTACTCCGGGTAACCTGACCATTACTTGCGCTGCAGCTCCGCCTGCTCCGACAAGCCTGGGTTATTCCAATGGTGGAAGTGGCGCTTGCCAGATCTCCGGTTCAGTTACATCAACCCTCACCGGTTCTCATACAAGATGTGGTGGTTTGTATACTGAAACCTGGACATTCACTGACAATTGCGGCAGAACGATCACCCGCAGCAG
>DASUMO010000023.1:0-26141 GCA_036277695.1 Chitinophagaceae bacterium | reverse complement strand
GAATGGAAGCCACGATCTTTTGATTCAGGGCCATGAGTTCAGCATCCGAATAATATCTCCACAAGCGTTCATTCAGCACCGTTTCTTCTTTGGCCATATGGTCGAGGTTAAAGCTGGTAAACCCAATAAAAGCATGAAGCAGCGCGTGTCCGATATTCAATTGTTCAGCCGGGGTACTGGCTTTTTCAAATGAATCCAGCAGGCTCCGCAGTTTTTCGGCCAGGGCATGATCGGCTTCGTGTTCTTTCTCAAAAGCATCAACCAGGGAGGGTTCGTATTGATGGATTGCCGGTAAAATGTCGTGATCCTCATGATTGGCGTGTTTATCAAAAATGTCAAGGGTTTGCTGCAATTGTTCCAGTAGGGGTTCAGTTTGCTCAGGGTTGGTAAAATCAGTTTGCTGCAACCGGAGTGCCGTTTCAAATAACAATGCCCGCAGCCCTTTGTGTATCTGGTTAAAAATGTTGAATCGTTGCATAAAAGAATGTTTATTAATCAAGCAAAGTTGGCCCGGATCGGAGAGAAGGACAATCCTGGCTTGTATGGGTTGCTGAATTGGGTTGATGAAATGGAGCTAAGAGGGAAAAAGAGAAAAAGGAGAAAAAGGGGGCATTATCTATTGAAGTGGTTTATTGTTAAAGCATCGTTTAACGGTAACCACAATGCTTAGTGCCCCCTGGCAGGCCGGGTTTAGGATGCCTGTCGATATTCAAATCCTTCCAGGATAATATGCGTAACGCCGCTGGTTTTCTCAATCCTCATCCGGGTCGGGTACCACCCTGCTTGTTTGAATCGGTTTGGTACCGGGATACTGCGCTGGAAAGAAGGGTTTTCATCCAGGAATAGTTTTGTGATCATGGGTTCATAAAAAGTCACGTTCCCATTATAGGAACCGTACAGGAATGTCTGGCTAAACGTTCCACCATTGAGTTCCGGGGAGCTGACATCAATCCAATGTGTGCCCATTTGCGGAACACCAGCGGGAGTAGGAACATAAAGATTCGGCATGGTGGAAGGCATATAGCCGGGAGCAGGAAAATGGAGGAAACCTGTACTATCAACCGCATAAGGAGGAATGACTTGTCTTTCCGCTTCGCTGGTCATATAAAAATGAAAATCAAAATGCGGCAGGTCAAATACCCCTGCGGGTTCATGACCATCGGGGTTCCAGTCAAGCAGGGCATGTTGAAAGGGAGTGAGGGCCGCTTTGGGATGGAAAGCCAGTGAAGCGCCGTTGGTATGGTCATGTCCTCCGTTATGTTCACTCCCCGGATCCAGGCTGTTCATCGCATCAGCATCAATCGCGATAGCGATACGGACAGGAATATCATGCTTATCCACCTGGATCCAGGTCCAGGCCTTACCATGCTGGAATTGCTGAACGGGACCTTTGTAGATGCCGCCGTTTTCCTGTTTGTCTTTGGTACAGGATGTAAAGAGTAAAGAAACGGACAAAAGGGTAACAAACGTTTTTTTCATGAGTGTAGGTTTTTTAATGGTGATCATTTTTACAGGAGTTTAGTTTATTAATTAGAGTGCAAACATGGCCCGGGATCCGGAAGGCCACAATGGTATAATTGTACCTTTTGCATAAATGGATAAAACTGGAATCGGCGCGTGGCAAGAGGTAGAAGAATTGTCTTGATTTTAGGTTTAATGATTAATGGTTGAGGGCGCAAAAATGCAGGAGCGAATTTTACCAGGCAACCCTGCCTGGATGAATTGGGTTTTTGGAAGATGAAAATTTCAGTTGATACATTACTATTATACAATTGATACCGGGTTTTCAGCATTTCATCCCGCCCCGGCACAACTCATGTTTACAAAAACACAATTTGAGCCCTCATTAGTTATATTTGAAGAATTCAACTCGGGATCACCTTGAAAAAATGGGGGCTGCATATTTTTTCTCTATTGTTTCTGTTTCTCACTGCCTCGGCGCAGCCCACCCGGAAATTTGCCTTTACCCATTATGGTACCCCGGCCGGCCTTGCCTCCAATGAAGTGATTTCCGCTGTACAGGATGAGGATGGTTATATCTGGATAGGCACAACTGCCGGTTTGCAACGATTTGACGGGAACCGTTTTCTCACCTTTAAAAGTGAAAAAGGCAATCCTAATTCTATCCCGGGTAATCTGGTAGACCAGGTGATGCTGGATAAGAAAAAAAATCTCTGGATCCGCATCGCGGGGGATAAGGTAGGCATTTTCAATACCCGGACTTTCAAGTTCCAGCCGGTTATCATGAAACCCAGTGATGAAACTTTTTTACATGGGCAAAAGGCTCTGCATATGGATGACGATGGCAATATCATGCTGGTGATCGCCAACCTGGAGTTGCTAACTTATAACGCAGCCAAAAATGAGTTTTCTCCCGCCCATAATTTTATTCCATTCCCCCGCGAATGGGGTATAACCGATCTCTATCACCAGCCTGGCACTAAAAAATACTGGATCGGTTCCAACCGGGGACTGGCTGTTTATAACCGGGCTACACAAAAACTTAATTATACGGGTAATAACCCCGACAGGGAACCCATGATTGAACAATTGGGAGAACTGAAGAACACGGCCCATATGATGATGGATAATAAAGGCCGGATCTGGTTTGATATCTGGGACGGCTACCCGGTTATTTATGCCTATGATATAAGGAAAAATGAATTGGTGCTCGACAGGTATTCAATGCTGGCAGAAGTAGGAGGTTATCATGAAGTGAGAGGGTTCCTGGAACAAAAAAACGGGACTATCTGGGTAAAAGGCCTGGGTGTATTCGGGCAGTTCCTGGAAGAGGAGAAAAAGTTCCAGTTGGTGCACAATGGCTATGAAAATGAGCAAAGCATTTATTATACCCGGATCAATGATCTTTTCGAAGACCGTGAACAGAATATCTGGGTGTCCACCAACAATAACGGCATATACCGTTTCAATCCGGGCTCCCAATTTTTTACCAATATCAGGCACAATAATCGCGTTACCGGCAATCCCGGCGACGGGAGCATCATGTCATTTGCCCATACCCGCCAGGGCACTATACTCGCTGGCTCCTGGGGCGATGGGCTTTACCATTATGACAAGGATTTCAAAATGATCCCGATAAATATCCGTGGCTTTGATGAAAAAGGTACGCCCTCCATGTGGGGCATGTATTTGTCGGGCGACAGCAATACTATCTGGATGGCGGCCCAGCCTGGCATTCACCGGGTGGACCAGGCCCGGCGGGTCTCTACTTTTTATAACCCGCCCATTCTGCAAAACAAGACCATGAGGCAGGTGGTGGAAGATAAATTCGGTAATCTCTGGATCGGCACCCAAAGTATCGGCATATTCAAATGGACGGCAGCGAAGGGAAGAAAGAAATTTGAAGACGGGATTGCTCCCCTGCGTTTTCTGCCTAAGATGATGGCGTTTAAGATTTATGTGGACCGAAAGGATGGTTATGTATGGATCGGCACCAGCAATAATGGTTTATACGTGGTGGATCCCGCCAATGATTCGATTGTAGCCCATTTTGGAACTACTGAACCCCCCGAGCGGAAATTGCTTGGCGATGGTGTGGTATCGATGCTGGATTATGATGATTCCACCATGGTGATCGCCGCTAATGGTTTATATCTCTATAACAGGTACTTGAAAAAAATCACCAAGACCATTCCCATGCCCGAATCCATACCCGGTTCGATCTCTGCAATGGAAAAAGATAAACAAGGCTATCTCTGGGTATCCATGACCAGTGGTATCAACCGCGTGAACCCAAAGAATAATATCTTTATTCATTTCGACCGGGTGGATGGGATTGCCAATGATTTATTTATACTGGCCGCTTCGTATTCGCTGCCCGATGGCCGCCTTTTGTTCGGTGCCGATAACCAGCTCGTTTGTTTCGATCCTTCCAAGGTGCTGATCAATGATCCTGCCCCGCAGGTTCATATTACGGGTTTTAGCCTGATGAATAAAAGCCTGCAGCTGGATTCCCTTTTGCAAAAAAACCGTATTGAGCTGGCGCCTGATGATAATTCCATTGCTATTGAATTTTCCGCGTTACGTTATAATGGCACTTTTTTAATCCGATATATGCTGGAAGGGTTGGATAAGCATTGGAAAGTAGCGGATAAAAATAACCAGGCTGTTTATTCTTATCTGCCCCCCGGCACCTATACGTTTATGGTCCGCAGTGAAGATGCCGAGGGTAATCCATCTACTTTTATCACCAATATGGTGATCCGCGTCAGACCCCCTTTCTGGAAAACCTGGTGGTTCCTGGGCCTGGTCATTTTTGCCGCTACCGCCGTTTTATTCTGGCTCGATAAATTAAGAATGCAAAAACTCAGGGCCATGGAATCAGTGCGGACAAGAATTGCCACCAGCCTGACCGAGGATATGAGCAGCTCGCTAACCAATATTAATATCTCCAGTGAACTCGCTAAAACCAAGGTTGATACTGACAGGAACCGTACTAAAGAATATATCGGACAGATCAGCGAGGCCAGCAACCGCATGGTGCAGGCCATGTATGACATGGTCTGGAGCATTGACCCTAAGAATGATACAGTCACTGATACTATTGACCGGATGAAGAGCTTTGCCGGGGAAATTGAGAATACCTATCCCATCAGCGTGGATTTCGATATCGATCGCCAGGTAGAACGACTTCAATTGGATATGGAACGACGCTATGAATTGCTTTGTATTTTCAAAGAAGCCGTCACCAACGCAGCTAAACATTCCGACGGGCGGCATATTAAAGTCAGTATCCGGTATAATAAGCCCAAGCTGATGATGATGGTTATTGACGATGGAAAAGGCTTTGCTATGGATGATGCTGCCATGTTGGGCAGGGGTATCAGCGATATGCGCCGGAGGGCAGGAGCCATCAATGCTATTCTTTATATTGAATCGGAGATCAATACCGGTACAGTAGTTAAACTGGAGCTAAGAGTGTAAAGCTGGGAGTTGTGAGTCGTGAGTTGTGAGTCGTGAGTTGTGAGTCGTGAGTCGTGAGGCGTGAGTTGTGTCTTGTCCTGATATAGGTTGACAGAACAAACAATCCTCTTTGTATTATCGGACTAATTAAAAAGCTCGCAGCTAATAGCTTTCTACTTCCCCATCCATTTTTTGAAATCAGTCACTTTTTCCCGGCTCACAATGGATTCTTTATCCACGGGAGGTTTCAGGTGCAGTAATAAGCGGTTACCAAAATAATCGTGGATCTGGTCAATACTGTTGACAGAAACATAGAAGGAGCGGCTGATGCGGAAATATTTGGCGGGATCCAGCATTTCTTCCAGTTCATCCATGGTATAATCCACCACGTATTTTTTATTATCGTAAGTCTTGAAAAAGTTCAGGCGTCCGTCGCTGTAGAAATAGGCGATCTCATCCACTTCCACGCTTACGAGCTTCTGGGCATGTTTTACCAGAAAGCGTTTACGGAATTCTTTGGGCTGCAGTTTTTGTTGAAGTTCTTTGACAAGATTATCGACATTCAGCGGGGAAGTTGCATCCGTGGGACCGCCATAAATATTTTTCAGGTTTTTATATTTATCCAGGGCTACCTGCAAGTCTTCTTTCTGCACAGGTTTCAGCAGGTAATCAACACTGTTAACCTTAAAAGCCTTGAGGGCGTATTCGTCGTAGGATGTGGTAAAGATGACGGTGCTTTTAACCTCTGTTTTATCAAAGATCTCGAAGCTCTGACCATCGGCCAGTTCGATATCCATCAGGATCAGGTCGGGGGCCGGGTTGTTTTCCAGCCAGTCCACCGAGGATCGTATACTGTCGGCCACACCTACTACTTCAGCTGTGGCATCCACTGTTTGCAGGGTCTTCCTGAGCTTTTTCACAGCCAGTTCTTCGTCTTCGATGATAAGCACTTTCATGACAAATGTTTTGATGTTGGTACTACCAAGATACTATGAATCACCGGTACCATGAAGCCGGCCCGTAGCGGTCTGCATTTCCGCCTGTATGAATTGTTATTTTACAGTATGGACTGGACTGCCGGTATTCTGGATCAGGGGTACCACCACGGCAAATTCTTTCCCGTCGTCGCGGACGCTGATCTCCTCCTGTTTCATCAACCGGTACTTGTTCACTATATTGGTCAGTCCCACTTTATTGGAAGATACCATCCTGTCCTTGCGTTGCAGGTTATTACTCACCACAAGCCGGCCACTATTGGTGGTCATGATCAGGATTTTCAGGGGACTGTTCTTCAGGATCATATTATGTTTAACGGCGTTTTCTACCAGCATTTGCAGGGTCAGCGGGGGGATCTGGTAAGCATTGTAACGGGGATCTATAATTGTTTCCAGTTCCAGTCCATCACCATAACGGGTCTTCAGCAGATGGAAATAGGAGTAGATGAACTGCATTTCGGCTTCCAGGGTTGTCAGGCCCTCTTCGTTTGTGCGTAGCAGGTAGCGGTATACCTTACTCATTTCATCGAGAAATTTTTCGGCTTTATCGGGGTCATCCCCGATCAGGGAGGACAGAGAATTCAGGCTGTTGAAAAGGAAATGCGGGTTCACCTGCCCCTTCAACCCTTCCAGCTGGCTTTGCAGGTTTACTTTTTTTAATTGTTCAGATTCATCGACCAGCTTTCGCCATTTTTCAAAAAAAGATGCTCCCTCATTCAGGCTGGTGGCAAGGATATTACAGGCGATACCTACCAATAATACTACCGGATAGCGGCTCATTCTTACCTGCAGGCCTGCCAAATTGATGTAATCATATCCGTAAAAAAGAACGGTAGTTGCAACAATGGTAATCCCAACAAAGGCCAGGAGACTGATACCGATTCGCCGGAATGTGTCCCGGTAACCCGGATAACGGTTTTGCAGGATGATTGCGATCATCCCGCATAATATATAAACTACCCAGATAACTGCCGTGGTAATGAGTGTAGGAAAAATGAAATTAGCCGTGGTCTGGAAATACGCATTGCCAAACAGGGCCATGTTCATGACCACTGCTATCGGGGGTACGATTATCCAGCCGATCAGCTTCTCTTTGCTGCTGTAATTCAGCATATTGCTATTTACTAATAACCCATTCATCTGCCCTGCCTTATTAACTAAATTATCATTCAGGCTTAGTACTTCTAACCGGGGCGGGATGAATTGGGGTTTATTGCGATGAATTGTGTTTTTTCCTGTATGAATTGGGATTCAATTTACAAAATGCCTTCTTATTCCGCGGGCAAAAACCAACGTTAGTGGTTGATTCCATGGAAATAATTAAAGACACTGAACGCTACAATTCATGAAGCCAATGATTCAGTTCATGCTCTTCCCGCTTTCTTTTCAGTAGTAGCATCAGCAAATTTGTGTCGTAAACCAAAACCAAACTCTTCAATCCCTAACCATTAAACCTTTTTATATGACAGACAGATTGATCAACATATTATTATTAAAGCTGAAACTGCTCTTCATCCTGTTGCTGGTGGCGCTCTTCAGCATCCTGTTTTTTTCATTCCGCACTACCAGTATGGCGTTAGATGATTTCTGGAAGCAACTGGGAATGACCCGTGAGCAGGGTACAGACGGTGTGAAGCAGAGTTTCCTGAATGGCTACCTCTATTATTATGGCGCCAGGAACTTCAAAAATATCGCGCTGAATAACCGGCCTGCCATTGCCCGCGACCTTTGCCAGTATACTAAGCAGTATGTGAACAGCCCGTCTTTTAAAAAAGAGTATGAGCAGATGCGGGTAGCTGCCAAACCTGTTGAACCGGAAAACAAAGTGCGCAGCAAGGAAGAGATCCGCAAGGAAAAAATAGCCGAGACGCAAGAATCGATCCGTAAAACCGAGGCTACGATCAAACAAATGGGTGCCGATATGGCCAAAATCATGCAGCCCACTTTGCAGGTGATGAAAAAAACCCTGGTGGATTACAAAGACCCCAACAGTAAATATATTGAAGCCTATTACCTGGGGGAGAAAAATGAAAATGAATCCAGGCTCCGTTCCTATAAAGAACGTTATGCCCGCTGGGAAAAGGAATATCCTGCCGATTACCGCGATAAAATCAGGGAAAGGCTGCATAAATTCCTCGAGCTTGCCGCTACCGTGGATTTTAATGCAGAACTGAAACAGGTGGGAAATAAAAAGAAATTTGTAAACCCTGTTTATGAAGCAAAGTCATACGACTGGAAACAGGTATACCGCGCCGGTAAAGAAGTGATTGAACCTGCCAGGCAATTTGCAGAACAATGGATCGCCGAACTGAACAGTACTTCCAAAAACAATATGGCGGCTAATTAATATTGATTTTTATTATCAAGACAAGTGGATTTGTATGTTTCACGCAGCGTGGGCTGCGTGAAATCTATATTTTAGGCCAGCGTTGATAGGATTTTAAGTCCAGCGATTAGCAGCGTAATCCACGTAAATCGGCGAGATCCCTCTCCAGTAAGCTAAGAATTCCCCATTTGATTGCGCCGGTTCGATTCGGTTATGCCAGGCTTTTGAATTTGTTTTTGGCAACTGTAGAACCCCTTACGATCAGTTCGGTGGCCAGGGTTTTTGTTTCAAAATCCTTTACCGGTCTTTTACTTTCGATCAGTTGTAAAAGCAGGTTGGTAGCCAGTTCTCCCATTTCGAAGGCAGGTTGCTTGATAATGGTCAGCGGGGGATCCAGTAATTCCGTGAGATCGGTATTAGAGAAACCTACCAAACCCATTTCTTTGGGGACATTGATTTTTCTCGCTTTCAGGATACGCAGGCATCCGGTTGTCAGTTTATCCGAGGTTGCAAATATGGCATCGGGTTTTTGATCAGCATGGAGAAGTTCATTGACGCCTTCTTCAACTTCTGAAAGTATCATGCCCCCGTGATGGCAGTATTTGATCATTGCTTCCGGCACCTCTAAACCATGATCCGCAAGTGCTGCGCGGTATCCTCCCAGTCTTTCCTTGGCAATAGAGAGGTAAGCCGCATTGGCCACCGAGGCTATATGCCGGTAACCATTTTTAATCAGGTGGCTGGTCGCTTCGTAAGCGCCTTTGTAATTGTCAACGATCACCTTATGGGTTTCTATTTCATCTACGATCCGATCGAAGAATACAATCGGCATTCCCTTTTCATGCAATTCCTTCAAATAACTGAAATCATTGGTTTCAGTAGAAACAGAGATGATCAGACCGTCAATTGAACGGGAAGTCAGGTATTGCAGGTTAATCAGTTCGCGGTCAAAGGATTCCCGGCTTTGTGAAATGATCACATTGTAGCCGTTATTATAGGCGATCGATTCAATTCCATTAATGGATTGCGAAAAAAAACTGTTGGCAATCTCAGCTACTACAACCCCGATAGACCGGCTTCTTCTTTCTTTTAAACTGAGGGCGATGGGGTTGGGATGGTAATTGTTTTTCTGGGCATACTCCAGCACCAGTTTTTTTGTTTCCGGGCTGATCTCGTAGCTATCGCGCAATGCCCTTGACACCGTAGAGGTGGAAAGCCCCAGGGCTTTGGCAATATCTTTTATGGTCAGGGCTTCGAATTTCATGCGGCAAAAAATAAACGGAGATTAATAGGAAAGGTGTCTGTAAAGTTAATGTATTTGCTCCGGCAACGGGGGCCGGAAAGGCTGTAATCGACCTGGCTTTCAGTAATCTTTTAATCTACAATCAAAGCTTCAAAAAGCAAAATAACCATGCTACAAGTCCCTCCTTTCCAACTGCTTCAAAATGATATCGTTACCGGGAACGATTGCGTAAATAAAAGCATTCAAAACTGGCTGGTAGACCAAAGTTCTGTGTAGACTTGTTAAAGTTTTCAGCGAATCCCGGGTATAATTCCGGGTGATAACTGGAGCGGTTGCGAAAATAAGGCTTGCTATATGAGAAGATTAGTTTTTTCAATTCTTGAAAAATACAGGTGGCTTCCCTTCAGGGGTTCCATGCTTCCCTTTTCTTTCTTCTCTTTTGCTTTTTTCTTATCGCCAGTTTTAGTAGAAAATAGAAACGAACAATCGAATAGGCCGGGCAGGTTATTCCGGCAGGTCTCTTATCATTCCCTTGAATCCTGATAAAAGTGGTTGCGGCCTTCTTTAAAAATTCTGTTATGACAAAAATTTTGAAATCCACCTTGGCTGTTGTTTTGCTCCTGGTTAGCTGCCTGACGGGTCATGAACTAATGGCCCAGAACCGGCAGGTAAAGGGGAAAATTTCCGACGATGCTGGTCTGCCATTACAAGGAGCCAATGTGCAGTTGAAAGGGACCCGGACATTGACACAAACCAATATGAATGGTGAGTTCAGTATCCAGGTTCCGGCCAGCGGAACGGTAGAATTGATTATTACCAATGCAGGGTTTAACCCTATTACCGTTACCGCCGGTGCGGAAGATGTGGTAGTGAGGCTGGAAAGAAATATTTCTGCGCTGGAAGATGTAGTGGTGGTGGGTTATGCAACAGTTAGGAAAAAAGACCTTACCGGCGCTACCTCCTCCATGTCCGGAAGAGATGTAGAAAAAATACCGGTTACCAGCATAGCAGAAGCAATGACCGGTCGGCTGGCAGGTGTGCAGGTGACTACCACCGATGGCGCTCCCGGAGCTGAAATTGTAATCCGGGTAAGGGGGGGTGGCTCTGTAACACAGGATAATTCTCCTTTGTATATCGTAGATGGATTCCCGGTGTCAAGCATCAATGAAATTGCCACAACCGATATTGCCACCATTGATATCCTGAAAGATGCGTCTTCAACAGCCATCTATGGTGCCCGGGGCGCGAATGGAGTAGTTATTATTACTACCAAGTCAGCCAAAGGTGGTAAAACTACCATATCATTCAACAGCTATTTGCAGGGTAGAACCTTACCCAAAAAACTGAAAGTATTGTCCCCTTATGAATTCGTTTTGGCCCAATATGAATATGCCCGGGTGCGGTCCCAAACCGACCTGGACAATTTTACCAAGTATTTCGGGGTCTATGATGATCTTGAACTCTATAAAGCGCAAAAAGGTACGGACTGGCAGGAAAAACTTTTTGGCGATATAGCCTATTCACAGCAGCATAATCTGAGCCTTACCGGCGGAACAGATAAAACTAAATTCAGTTTCAGTATTACGAACAATAATGATAATGGAATCCTGGTAGGTTCAGGTTATAACAGGACCTACATGAATTTTAAACTGAACCATGAAATTGCAAAGGCCTTAAAATTTGATTTAACTTCCCGTTTCACGAATACAGAAATTGATGGCGCTGGTACCTCAGGCGGGTCAAGCCTGAGAACTTCTGATGGCATTACCACCCGACCTGTAAACGGGATCGCCGACCAAATTGTGATTGACCCCATCTCCGCGGGGCCGGATGATGAATACGAACAATTCTTAAAAAACCTGATAAATCCCATTGCACTGGCTGCGCAGGATTACAGGAAACGGGTCGATAAGACATTCAACAGTAATGTGGCTGTTTCCTGGTCGGTGATCAAAAGCCTGGTGCTTCGTTCGGAGTTTGGCCTGGACCTGAGTTTTGGTACCAATAAGAGATATTATGGTCCCCTGACCGGTGAATCGAGAAATGTAGGCGGCAACCTGCCCCTGGGTGAAATCACCAATTACAATAACCTGCGCTATCGCTGGGCCAATACTGCCAGTTATAAAATGAAGCTGGCCAATATTCATGACTTCAATTTCGTCGTGGGGCAGGAAATTATTGCGGGAAATGTCAAATCCAATTTCAACCGTTCGAAATATTTCGATGCCAACCTGCAACCGGACCGCCTGTTTGCCAATATGGCCCTGGGTACACCGGATCGTTATGAAACCTTTGAAGGTCCCGGTGATAACCTGATGTCATTCTTTGGGCAGGCGTTTTACCAGTTAAAAAACCGCTACCTGGTAACGTTAACAGGCCGGGCTGATGCTTCCAATAAGTTTGCACCCGGGAAGCGATGGGGAATTTTTCCCGCTATGGCAATTGCCTGGAGAATCTCTGAAGAAGAGTTTATGCAAAACATATCCTTTATTTCCGATTTGAAGTGGAGGGTAAGTTATGGTGAAGCAGGTAATAACCGTATCCAGAATGATCTCTGGAGAAGAACTTACAGGATCAATACCAACCGGCCCATTGGTTTTGGAGATGTGCCCCAGGCCTATTGGGGCGCTGCATCGAATATCCTCGTCAATCCCGATCTGCAATGGGAAACAACCATCACCAGGAATACCGGTTTGGATTTCGGATTATGGGCTAACCGCATCAACGGTACCCTTGAATTTTACTGGAACACAACCAAGGACCTGCTGGTCGAATCGGATATTCCATCCTACCTCGGATATTCCAAGCAAATGCGCAATATCGGGCAAACTTCCAACCGCGGTGTAGAATTGTCGCTGAACGTAAATATTGTCAATAAGAAAGATTTCCAGCTTTCAGGATTTTTTAATATTGGAGTCAACCGTTCCAAGATTGACAAACTGGATGGGGTAAACGAAAAACCATTTAGTTCCAACTGGGCCGGAACTGACCTGAAAACACAGGATGATTACCGGGCTATTGTAGGCCAGACCGTGGGACTGATTTATGGTTATGTAACAGATGGGTATTACGGGGTAGATGATTTTGAATCCTATAATCCTGCCACCAGGGTGTACACATTAAAGCCCGGCATTGTCAATGTGGGTTCCTTTATGGGCGGGCTTAGCCTGCGGCCGGGATTACTAAAATTAAAAGACCTGGATGGTGACGGCGTGATCAGCGCTGCCGACCGCCAGATCATTGGCAGTGCTTTACCCAAGCACAGTGGTGGTTTTGGGTTTAATGCAGCCTACAAGGGATTTGACCTGGCTACTTTCTTTAACTGGGTTGTCGGCAATGATGTATATAATACCGGTAAGATTGCCTTCAATATGTTTTACAGGACAACTTATGGGAATATGCTGAACACGATGAATTATAATGACCGGTTTAAATATATTGATGCTGCCGGTAACCAGGTTACCGACCTGGTTGAACTGGGAAAATTAAATGCGAATGCCCGGATCTGGTCACCCTTCTCGATGGGTAATGCAGCCCCGGTCATTCACTCCTGGGCTATCGAGGATGGTTCTTTCCTTCGTCTCAATAATATTACGCTGGGTTATTCGTTGCCCAAAAGCCTTATTTCAAAAGTCAGGATGACCAAGTTCAGGATTTATGCAACTGTTTACAATGCTTTCTTATGGACGAAGTATACAGGATATGATCCTGAAGTCAGTGCCACAAGGAGCAGTTCTTATACAGCGTTGACGCCGGGTGTTGATTATTCCGGTTATCCCAAAGCGCGTACCTACACGCTTGGGGTCAATGTAAATTTTTGATGACAATTATCTAATCAATTAATTATTCAAAATGAAACGTATAGTATTATTTAGTTTAGCGGCGGCTTCTTTACTTTTCGTTTCTTGTAAAAAGATCCTGGATCCGGATACGCCATCCTCGTTTACACAGGAGTATATTTTCTCCAATGAAACGGATGCTTCCAAAGCCGTGTCCAGTGTATATGCACTCTTTAACCAGGATGCATTTACCTCAAGGGTGTCCAATATTTTTACGGGCAATACCGATATTGAATGCGGCGGGGTGGGCGGCTCACCGGATAATTCCCGCCGGGATATCTGGTCATTTGAATGTTCTCCCAGCAATAGCGACTTACTGACAGTGTGGAATAATGCCTATAATGCCATTAACCGCGCCAATGAATGCATCGAAGGTATTGATGCCAGCAGCATTGCCGGTAACCGGGGGATGAAACAATTAAAAGGCGAAGCGCTCACCCTGCGGGCAATCTGGTATTACCTGCTGATGAATCATTGGGGCGATGTGCCCTTCAAGATCACGCCTACCAAGGCCGGCGATGAGTTTTACCTGCCCCGCACCGGCCGGGACACGATCCTGACCCACCTGATCAATGACCTGAAAACGATTGAGCCCGATATGTCCTGGGCTGCCGAACTCGACTATGGTATCGAACGGATCAACCGGGAATTTGTGATAGGGATGATCGCCCGCCTGTCATTGATGCGTGGCGGCTACTGGCTATATCCTGATCTTTCGATGCAAAGGAAGGCGGACTACCTGGAGTATTACCAGGTCGCCAGTGACTATTGTAAGAAGTTACTGGAATTAAGACCCCGTGAGCTGGGAGATTATGCCACGGTATTCATGAATGAGAACAAATACATCAAACCCCCAACGGGTGATGTACTGTATGAAGTCGCTTTTCACCCGGGCTTCGGAGATGTGGCCTGGTGCAATGGGGTAAGGGTTGATGGAGGAAACCATCCTTATGGAGCCGGATCCAATTACCTGAGTTTTCCCATCACCTATTATCATTCATTTGATACGATGGATCTCCGGCTGCCTGTTACCTGTGTAATTATTTATTATGATAGGGACCTGAAGCAACAACCCGCCGGCACGGGCTCGATTGCGCCGGGCAAATGGGACCGCCGGCTGGTGCCCACGGCATTGGGTGCCGCTTCGGCAAAAGGTACCGGTATCAACTGGCCAATGATGCGTTATGCAGATGTATTACTGATGCTGGCCGAAGCGGAAAATGAACTGAACGGTCCTAATGACATCGCTAAGGAGGCATTGAGAAAAGTGCGTCGCCGGGCCTTCCCCTCTTCCCTCTGGGCTGAAAAAGTGGAGGACTATATTAACACAGTGGGAGCCGGCAAAACCCAGTTTTTTGAAGCCATCGTGAACGAACGTGGCTGGGAATTTGGCGGAGAATGTATACGCAAATACGACCTGGAACGCTGGAACCTGATGGGAAAAAAAGTTGCGGAGACCCGGAATATTCTTACGCAAATGGGAATTGATGGAATAGCCGGTACGGGAACCTATTCACAGCTACCGGACTATATGTATTATAAAGTGAACCCGGACAATACAATCAGCTGGCTGAATAAATACCGGAAACCCGCCGTTGCGCCCCCCGTCGTCAATGTGCCCAATGTGGGAGATAACCCCAATGGTTATCTGCGTATAAACTGGACCCGTTCCATGTACAATACCACCACCAGTGGTCCGGCCGATTATATCTTACGCCAGTGGAGGGGTTATCCCGATAATTCCGGTGCCACCCCCTTACGCTATATTTTACCAATTCATAATTCGGTTGTATCGAGCAGCCTGGGTGTAATTCAAAATCAATATGGGTATTAAAAATTCATACATGAAAGCTAAGAACCTGATTTGGATAAAGCGAAGCCTTGCAGCATGCTGCCTTGGACTGTTAATGTCAACCTGTACAAAAACTGAAAAAGATGAGCAGGTGCGTTTGTTCAGGCCTGTTATAAAAGACGCGCTTGAATCCGGGGGTAACTGGATCAAAGCTTCCTGGCAACCCATTCAGGGGGCTGCATCCTATACGGCTCAATTGAGCAAGGATACTTTTCGTACTATTACTTCCTCCATTACCCTGGACACCAATACTGTTTTATTTGAAGACCTTGAATGGGACAAGTTATACCAGGTCCAGGTCCGTGCGAATGCCACTGATACCGTTTTTAATTCCAGGATGTCATCATTAGGAAGCATCAAGACCCCAAGGTTTCCGACCATTCTCAATACGCCGTCCCTGAGTGAAGTAACGGACGAAGCAGTCAAGGTTAGCTGGACTACCGGAGGTGCCGCAGTTACTTCAATAAAGATCCTAAAAGCATCGGACAGTTCCGTTGTGACAACCGTGAACCTGACACCTACTGATGTTACGAACCAATACAGGATTATCAGTGGACTGGCTTCATCTACAGCCTATATTATATTTCTTTACAGTGGTACAAGTGTTCGGGGTTGGGCCGACTTTACAACCAAGGCTCCATTTAGCGGAAACCTGATCGACCTTAGAAATATTACCGGCAGACCTTCTGTGCTGGCCGATACCATCCCCATTGTTGCATCTGGCAGTACCATTATTTTAAAACGCGGTGAAACATATAATATATCCAGTACAATAAGCCTTAATAAATCCATTACAATCATCAGCGGGAGCGATTTACTGGTACCAGAACAGGCAATCCTTAATATGCCTTCCAACTTTAACATCGTTTCCGGGAGCGTGATAGATTCAATCGTCTTTAGTGATGTGTATCTGAGAGGTACCGACTATGCATCGAAGTATGTCTTTAATATTAACCAGGCCTGTACAATTGGTAAACTGAGTTTTCTGGCTTGCAGGGCGGAGTTCTTCCGCGGTGTGGCAAGAACCCAGAGCCAGCCGGCCATCATCAATAATTTCCTGGTTGATAATTGCATTATTGACAGTGTCGCGGGTTATGGTGTAATCACGATAGACGTAACGTCCAGCCGGGCCGATCATATAACGATCAGGAATTCTACAATCTATAAAGCAGAAAAGATCGTCACCAGCCGCAGCAATTCCCTTTCGGTTACCATCGAAGACTGCACGGTTAACGAAGCGCCGCTTGGCAACAGCGCCTATTATGTGGATTACAATACTTCTGCCAGTAATACGGTAACCAATGGCATTACAATTAATAACTGCATATTTGGCGTGGGTAAGTCCAATGCAGGCAATACGAGTGTCAGGGGTATCCGGACCAATGCAGCCACTACAATAAATGCTTCAAATAATTTCAGAACATCGGACCAGGTTTCAGGCGGCAGCGAAATACCGGGAATCATTACCTACACACGACCGGTATCCCAACTGTTCCAGGACCCGCCCTCCGGCAATTATACAATCATTGACAATTCATTTCCCGGCAGAAGTAATTCGGGTGACCCGAGATGGCGGATCTGATAAAGAAGCAAACTAAAGACTTAATTGTCTCCTTCATTTTAGAAGAACCATAGCACCTGTTACCTGTATTTTACAGGTAAACAAGCAGAGCAGGTACGGAGACTTTCTTGCCATTGCTAAACGATAATTGGAAACCTATGTGGTTAACATGATGAGAATATTTATCAGCATAGTATTCGTGCACTTATTGGTAAGCACATTATTTGTCGCTTGTGCGCAAAGCAAACAGCTATTGTCCTGGAAGGATTGGGAAACGGGTATTGCCTTTCCGGGTGCAGAGGGTTTTGGCAAATACAGTACGGGGGGCAGGGGAGGGAAAATTTATGTTGTATCCAACCTGGCAGACCGTGGATCGGGTAGTTTTCGCGAAGCTGCAGAGGCAAAAGGGAAACGCATTATTGTTTTTGCGGTTTCGGGAACCATCCATCTCGATTCAAGACTGGCGATTAAAGGAGATGTGACCATTGCAGGACAAACAGCACCCGGCGATGGGATTTGCTTTGCCGATTACCCGGTCAGCCTGGGTGGCGATAATATTATTGTCCGCTACCTGCGGTTCAGGATGGGTGATAAGAACCAGGATGCAGGAATGGTGGATGGAAGTGGGGGAGATGATGCTTTTGGCGGCTCCCGACGTAAAAATATAATTGTCGACCATTGCAGCATTAGCTGGAGCACGGATGAATGTTTTTCTGTTTATGGAGGTGACAGCACCACCCTTCAATGGAATATTATTTCGGAACCGCTGAATTATTCCTATCACTTTGAAACTGGCGACAAGGATTATGAACGTCATGGATATGGAGGCATCTGGGGTGGACCCAACCTCTCGGCTCATCACAATTTATTTGCCCATTGTTTAAGCCGTAATCCCCGCTTCAACGGAACCAGGCTGGGTGCCCCGGAAGATTTTGTGGATTTCTGCAACAATGTTATTTACAACTGGGGCGGAAATAATGTATATGGAGGTGAAGGCGGCCGGTATAATCTGATCAATAATTATTATCGTTTTGGTCCTTCTACCAATAAAAATGTGCGTTCCCGCATCGTGAATCCTTCGCGGGCGGAAAAACCCCCGATTGGTTTCGGAAAATATTATGTGGCGGGAAATTTTGTTGACGGGGACCAGGAGGTTACCAGGAATAACTGGTTAGGCATTCATATGGGAAATGGCGGAACGGAAGATGATAAGAAAGCTGCTGTTGTTAGCAGTCCCCATGCTTCCGTGCAGATCAAAATTCAGCCGGCGGTGGATGCCTTTTCGAGCGTTCTGGAGAAAGTGGGTGCCAGCTTCAGACGCGATACTCTTGATCAAAGAATCATCCATGATGTAAAGAACCGCACCGGGAGGATCATTGATGTGCAGGGCGGCTATCCGCATGGCACTCCCTATAAACTCACCGTGAACGCATGGCCTGCGTTACAAACAATGCCTTCTCCGGCAGATGGGGACCGGGATGGCATGCCCGATGAATGGGAAAAGAAAAATGGCCTCGACCCGGCCAATGCAGCCGATGCTACCGGGAATCACCTGCATTCATTCTACAGTAATATCGAAGTATACATTAACAGTCTCCTGCTTCCGGGTTCTTAAAACCAAGTAAAAAGAAAAATGCAAATGAAATTTCTTTCGATCCTGGTTTATTCATTGTTGTTAACCCTGCAACAACCCAAAAAGAAAATCAGGATCTGGCTGATCGGGGATTCGACCATGTCTGTCAAAAACGTAAAAGCTTATCCCGAGACAGGATGGGGGATGCCTTTTGTTTATTTCTGGGATACAACTGTTACTGTTGAAAACCGGGCCATGAATGGCCGAAGTACCCGGACCTTCCTGGAGGAAAACCGCTGGCAACCTGTGGTCAATGAATTGCAGCAAGGGGATTATGTACTGATCCAGTTTGGACATAATGATGAAGTACCCACGAAAAAAAGTTATGTGCCGGAAAAGGATTTTAAAAAGAACCTTGAAAAATATATCAGCGACACAAAGGATAAGATGGCAATACCTGTTTTGATCACACCCGTTGCGCGAAGAAAGTTTGACAGCACTGGGTTCATCCAGGAAACACACCCGGTATATGCCCAGCTGGTAAGAGATGTAGCGAAGGAAAACAATGTTTACCTGGTTGACCTGGCCGAAAAAAGCAAACAATTGTTCCAGCAACTGGGGCCGGAAGCTTCGGTTTATTTATTGAACTACCTCGAACCGGGGGTTCATCCTAATTACCCCAATGGAAAGAAAGACGACACGCATTTCAATGAACTGGGTGCAAGAAAAATAGCGGAACTGGTATTGGCGGAGATCAGGCACCTGAAATTGGAATTGGCAGACCGGATCATTCAAACTAAATAATACTTAAAAAAATACCAGCACATTCATAAGTAAGCCAACAATGAAACTAGCTACGCCAATACCCCGCTATCGTTTGTTTTTACTGCTTATCCTGATTATGACCTGCCAAATTCCCCTGTGGGCGCAACTTGTTTCCTTTCCGGGGGCCGAGGGAGCGGGTCGCTTCACTTCCGGCGGAAGGGGAACGGTTTCAGCACCGACGACCGTATTTGAAGTCACCAACCTGAACGATGATAATAATCCCGGGAGTTTTCGCTATGCATTATCCCAACCTGCCACTCACCGTACGGTGGTGTTCAGGGTTTCCGGTACGATTCACCTGAGTTCTTCACTCAATATCAGGTCTAATACAACGATTGCCGGCCAAACGGCCCCGGGGGACGGGATCTGCATAGCCGACAAACCGCTCACGGTGAATGGCGATAATATTATCGTCCGATATATACGCGTGCGCCTGGGCGACCGCCTGCAACAGGCAACAAATGGTAACGATGATGCTTTGAGCGGAACGGGGCGTAAGCATATCATGATCGACCATTGCACGATGAGCTGGAGTAATGACGAAGCTTTTACTATCTATGATGGCGACAGCACCACCCTGCAATGGAACCTGATCAGCGAACCCCTCAATTATTCCTATCATGATGAAGGCACCGGCATCCAGAACCATGGCTATGGTGGCATCTGGGGTGGAAGAAGAACATCGGCTCATCATAACCTGGTGGTGCATTGTGTTGGCCGTAATCCTCGTTTTGCCGGGAGCCGCAATCTCTCACCCTTCACACCCGGTCAGGAGAATCTTGATTTCCGGAATAATGTTATTTACAACTGGGGAAGTTATTCGGTAAATGGTGGCGAAGGCGGCAATTATAATGTCGTCAATAACTATTATAAATATGGGCCTTCTACGGGAACTGGAAATTCCAGTGGCGTACCTGTTCGTTATATGATCATTAATCCCGGGCAGCAAACTACGGCACCCGTGATGCCCTATGGTAAATATTATATGACGGGCAACTTTGTAGATGGCAGCACAGCCATCACGAATAATAACTGGAGCGGTGCTGCTATGAATGGCGGCAGCCTCGCAGATACGAGCCAGTCAAAAGTGCTCACTCCCTTTGATATCGCACCGGTCACTACCCAACCGGCAACAGAAGCCTATGAATGGGTATTGCAATATGCGGGAGCAAGCTTCAGGCGCGATACATTGGACCAGCGCATTGCCAATGATGTCCGGAACCGTACGGGAAGAATCATTGATGTGCAGGGCGGTTATCCACACGGAACGCCTTATGCCAATACCGTAAATGCATGGCCGGCCTTACAATCCCTGCCCGCTCCTGCCGATGATGATCATGATGGTATGCCCAATAGCTGGGAAACTGCGAATGGACTCAACCCGGCTGATGCGAGTGACAGGGGATTATTTGCAGCCAATGGCTATACCAACCTGGAAAATTATCTAAACAGTATTGTATCGGTTCCTGCCATTACAGGTTCTGTGAATAGCTTGAATGCATTTTCACAAACTGTAGGGGCGGCATCAACCACGCAGACATATACAATATCGGGTACCAACCTCAGTGCTCCCATTACAATCACACCCCCTCCCGGTTTCCAGGTTTCAGCGGATGGTGGCAGCAATTGGTTCAGCAATGGCTCGCCGCTGTCTCTTTCAACATCCGGCGCTAATGTCGCACCCAAACAGATCAGCGTACGATTGAATGCAGTAACAGCAGGTTCCTATGCAGGGAATATAGTGCACAGCAGTACCGGTGCTGCAAGTATGAATATTGCAGTAACGGGAACAGCAGTCGGATCGAACCTGCCGCCCGGCACCAATGCCATCGTGGCAAAAGACGGAAGTGGTCATTTTACCAGTATACAGGCAGCGATCAATGCAGCGCCTACCGGTTTAACTGCTCCATATATTATTTATATCAAGAATGGTAAGTATACGGAGAAAGTGAGTATCCCTTCCAACAAACCCTTTATTCAATTGATCGGTGAAAGCGCAGCCTATACCATTATTGCCTGGGGCGATGGAGCCAGCACTCCATTGCCGGGTGGTGGAACAGTGGGTACCTTTAATTCTTACACCTTATACATTGCCGCGAATGATTGTGCGTTGCTGAATCTTACCATTCAAAATACATTTGGCGATGGCAGCCAGGCGGTAGCGTTAAGAGTGGATGCAGACCGGGTGATCGTCAAGAGTTGCCGTATCCTGGGCAACCAGGATACCATGCTCAACAATGCCAATGCCGGCCTGAAACAATATTTCCGGAATTGTTATATTGATGGGAATGTCGATTATATATTCGGCAGCGCAAGGGTGATCCTGGATTCCTGCGTGATCTATTCAAAAGACAGGGCTACAGCCGGTAACTCCTATTTAACTGCGGCCAATACACAGGCGGGCCAGGCCTATGGATACGTATTTCGTAATTGCATCTTACCTCCTAACCTTGGCGTCACCAATTATTTCCTGGGAAGACCCTGGCAAAATTCAACAGGGGCCAGCCCCGTTGCGAATAACAAAACCGTATTTATTAATTCCATCATGAGCACGAGTGTGCTTCCCGCGGGTTGGAGCACATGGGATGCAGGTACGAATACCAGCCTGATTTATTATGGTGAATATAAAAGCAAGAATTTTGATGGCAGCCTGGTCAACACCAGTAGCCGTGTACCCTGGTCTTATCAATTAACCGACGCCGAAGCGGCTACCTATTCGGATGCAAGCCTGTTTGGCGGATGGGATCCCTGTTCAGCCGGCGCTGCTTTTTGCGCAAGCCGTGCTCCTGAAATCGCGGTTACCAATTTCCGTGCAAAGAAGGTCGCCAGTACTATCGTATTTGACTGGAACATCAGCTGGGCCATGAGCCAGGTTAAGTTTGAATTGTACCGCTCCGCTGTAAGGACAGGCACCTATGTAAAAGTTGGCGAAACCCTGGCCCAAAATGACACGACCTATAATTTCCAGCTGACGGATGCCATCCCGCCAATCGGTTCAGCCTATTATTATTATGTTGCAAGTTCTTTGCCGGGATTTGTATCGCATATAACGGATACCCTCCAGGTTTCCAGCATTCAAACTATTACCGTAACAGGATCGCTGAATCCCTTTGTACAGAATTATGGAACGCCATCCGGCGCCCAAACTTTTACGGCCCGCGGTGAAAATCTTTCCGCCCCTATCACCATCACGCCTCCGCCACAATACGAAGTGAGTGCCAATGCAGGTGCCAGCTGGTTTACGAATTCGAATCCATTGATACTAACACCAGTCAATAATACTGTTGCTAACACCACCATTTCTGTGCGGCTGAATGCCAATAGCCTTGGTTCATACAGTGGCAATATCGTCCTGGCAAGCACGGGCGCTGCCAGTGTGAACGTTCCCGTTAGCGGCACCTGTTCCATTATTCCCCAACCCACCTCGGTGGTTTTGCAGCAATGGCCACTAAACCTGTCAAACAGCGATAGTGCTGCTGTGCGCAGCGCCGGAGTGGCAGCCAGTACCCCCTCATTTAACCGTTTAACTATTTCCAACGGGACAACAGTATCTGCTATACAAGCCTATACAGCGGTATTCGGGCAGGCTTTTGCTGCGAGCACAAACGGAGACGGAACCTGGACAACGGCTGCGGGCGGACCGGGAGGAAATTTATCCCGTGCTCATTATGAGCAATTCACGGTTACAGCTCAAAGCGGGTATTCAGTTCGTGTAGACTCTGTGCTGTTTAACGCCGCATTCTACAATACATCTTCCAATACCAGACTGGCGGTGGTCTATTCTTTAAGTGGTTTTACCAGTGATTCTTCCAACGTAAGCACAACGCCCGGCACTTTTACATCGCCTATCACACTTGCCAACCAGACTTCCGGTACAACCAACCGGTATAACCTCGCGTTCAATGATGCGAATGGTGTAATACTGAATGCAGGTCAAACAATCACGTTCCGGTTTTATTATAGTTGTGGCAGCACCAGCCCCGGTCGCTATGGGTTCCTGAAAGACGTTGTGGTGAAGGGTAAGGCCACGGACCTGGCGGCACCCACACCGGCGCTTACCACTTCAGGCACGGTTACAGCATTCACCCAACTGGTCGGTACGCCTTCGGCTTCGCAGAATTATACGGTATCAGGAAATAACCTGGTCGGTCCGGTCTATGTGATTGCGCCGGCCAACTTTGAAATTTCAAATGATGGAGGCAGTTCCTGGAAAAACAGTACGCAGCCCATCATTTTTAATCCCGCGGGCAGTAATCTGCCGGCAACCACTATTGCCGTTCGACTGAATGCATCTGCCATTGGTGCTTACAACGGGAATATCCAGCATTTAACAACCGGAACAGCCCCGGTCAATTTCGCGGTAAGTGGAAATACTGTCCAGTCGCCCACCATTACCCTAACCGGAACACTCAACTCGTTTACACATAATGTCGGCACGGCTTCTGCCTTACAAACCTATACAGTGTCGGGAAGTAATATGCAGGGTAATATAACGGTCACTCCCCCGGCAGGTTTTGAAGTATCGGCCGATGGGACCAATTGGTTAACCAATAGCAATCCCCTGGTGCTGCTGCAGTCCGCTGGTGTTGTTAATGCAACGGTATCGGTAAGAATGAACGCGGTAGTAGCAGGTAGTTATAGCGGAAACATTTCGCATACGGCTACGGATGCAGTCACCAGGAACCTGGCAGTGAGTGGTACGGCTATCAGTCCCCCCGTTCTCACAGTCAACGGAACACTGAACCAGTTTATCCAGGTATTGCCCAATCCCTCCCCGGCTCAAACCTATACAGTGAATGGCGATTTCCTGGTAAATAACCTGCAGATCACGGCACCCGCCCGTTATCAAATTTCGGCGGACGGTGGGAATAGCTGGAGTAATACCCTAACACTTGTGCCAGCTTCGGGTACCATCAATGCTACGATCCATGTTCGATTGAATGCAACCGGATTCGGAAATTATACCGGGGCTATCTTGCATAGCATGACAGGTATTACAACGATCAGTGTACCGGTTGATGGATACAGTGTTTCCGATAAGAAATACAACCTGTTTCCCAACCCGGTTTACCGCACCCTGTTTTTTGAACACCCGGTATCAGCCGAAAAAGCGACCATTCATTTTTATAATTTACTCGGTGTAAAAATTGCAACTTATTATGCACTCCCGGGTACAGCAATTACTACCCTCGATGTATTCAACCTGCCACAAGGCATCTACCTGGTAGAATACCTGTTGGGTAATGAAAAAATTGTGATGCGTGTAACAAAGATTTAATGGAGTAATGATCCAACCGTTTTGGAATAAAACAGAATTATGAAAAAGACGCTTTCCCTGCTTTTTTGGGCCCTGTTATTTGTGGTAGCCTATGGCCAGCAGCCCAACTATCCGTCCATCCTCACGGTGGCCAGGGATGGAAGCGGTGACTATAGAACCATACAGGAGGCGATCAATGCAATACGAGCGTATTCACCTGTACCCATCACCGTGAGGATCAGGAACGGTGTTTACCATGAAAAAGTGGTCGTTCCTTCCTGGGTAACGGGGGTTACATTTATTGGGGAAAGCCGGGAGAACACAATTATTACCCATGATGATTTTTCCGGCAAGTTTAACGACAAGGGAGCTGATACCCTAATGAATAAAACAAAATTCAGCACCTTTACTTCCTATACTATGTGGGTGCAGGGCAATGATATTACCATCCAAAACCTGACTATCCGGAATACTGCGGGAAGGGTGGGACAGGCCGTGGCCCTGCACGTGGATGGCGACAGGTTTGTACTTAAAGACTGCAATCTGCTCGGTAACCAGGATACTTTACTGACAGCTAATGACAGCAGTCGTCAGTATTATACAAACTGCCTTATCGAAGGCACAACCGATTTTATTTTTGGCCCGGCAACTGCTTTATTTCAACAGTGTACGATTAAAAGTCTTTCGAACTCCTATATTACGGCTGCATCGACAACAAAAGGGAAAAAATACGGCTATGTGTTTCTGAATTGTAAGTTGGTCGCCAATAATGAAGCGCAGAAAGTTTTTCTTGGCCGTCCCTGGCGGGCATATGCCCAAACGGTTTTTATAAACTGTGAAATGGGAAAACATATACGTCCCGAGGGATGGGATAACTGGCGCAACCCGGAAAATGAGAAGACGGCTTTTTATGCCGAGTACAAAAGTTTCGGGGAAGGAGCATCCGCTTCAAGCAGGGTGAAATGGTCCCATCAGCTTTCAGCTAAAGAAGCGAAAAAATATACCTCTCACAAAATTCTGGCTGGTCATGATAACTGGCAACCCTTTTAACCACCAGTTTATGTTTACCCGTAATTTAGTAGTAGTTGTTTTTGCGCTCGTATTTACCAATGATCTATTCGCTCAGGAATTCATTTCTCTCTGGCCCCCCGGTAAAAAACCAAACTTCAATGGTAAGACGGTAAGCGATACAATTTATAATGAACGGATCTGGCGCGTGGGTCAGCCGGGAATCTATGCATTTGTCGTACCCAAACAGGAAAACACGGGAACAGCGATATTGATTTGCCCGGGTGGCGGGTATGAGCGTATCTCACATTTATACAATGGCTTTAACCTGGCAAGATGGTATAATTCAATCGGCGTAAGCGCTTTTGTACTGATCTATCGGTTGCCGCACCAACAAGACCTGGTGAACAGGCAGCTTGCTCCGCTGCAGGATGCGCAAAGAGCCATGAAAATGATTCGGGCAAATGCCGGTAAATGGAATATCCTGCGAAATAAGATAGGAGTAATGGGAACCTCGGCTGGTGGCCACCTGGCCAGCATGCTTGGCACCAGGAGCGATGATGTTTCGGTTATAAGGGATCCTTTTGATTCTGTGGCATTCCGACCTGACTTCATGGTGCTACTCTCCCCCGTTATCAGTATGGGTTCCCTCGCTCACCGCGGCAGCAGGCGCCACCTGATGGGTGCCGATACCAGTAAAGCTATGCTGGATCAATATTCAAGTGAATTACAGGTTTCT